>JBFLWB010000131.1:0-15928 GCA_040758155.1 Thermodesulfobacteriota bacterium | reverse complement strand
CAGGAAACCCCGGGTTACCAGACCATCGAGGAAAGCACCTACGACAACTGGAAGGCCTCGAAGGATCAGGTGAATTGCCGGGAGCACGTGGACAGGGGCGGCGCCGTGGACTACGGTCCTTCCGCCGTCGTGCGTCCCATCGGTTTCGGGAAACGGTCGGCCGAAGCCCCGTGCGTGGATACGGGGACCGCGGCATACGTCAAGTTCGATCGTTCCTTCGACAAGAAGGAGCACCTGGACAGCGCATTCGAAGGGGTCGACGGGCTCCTGGTTCTCGGGTGTTGCCCGACGAAGGATATCAGCGATACCGCGAAGATGCTGTTCGACGCCGCCAGGGAGAAGGGGATCGGGCACGTGGTGTGCCTGTCGCCGCAGGGCGCCTCGAAGAAGACCGGCGTGTTACACATGGACTCCATGTGTGACATGGAGGAGCACCTTCGGAACTGCGGCCTTTCCTATACGATCCTGCGGCCCGCGCTCTGCATGGAATATTTCCTCTCCGACGAGTCGCTCTGCTCTCTCCGCGAAGGGTGTCTGGAGATGCCGCTGTCGCCGGATCGCCCGGTCGACCTGGTTTCGGCGGCAGACGTCGGTCACGTCGTGGCGGAGGCCTTCCTGGTTTCCAAGAAGCTGAACGGGAAGGAGATCGACCTGGTCGCGGATCGGTTGTCCATGATCGAGATCGCTTCGGCGCTGGGCCGGACCTTCTCGAAGCAGGTCGAGTGCCGGAAGGCCGATGGCCCCATGAACGACTATTTCCGGTGGATGGAGGAGAACGCCATCCACGGGGACATCGGTCGGGTCTCCGAATTCCTGAACCGGTTCAATATCCATCTGACCACCTTCCGGGACTACCTCCTGGAAACGAAGGACACGGTTTCCTTCGAAAAGTTCGCCAAGGCTGCCTGACCTTCGCGCGGGGAGGGGCGCCGTCCCCTCCCCGTTTTTCCGAAACGCTTCCTCCGAAAAAAGGGAATGCGCGCCCGGGGTTACTTTTCCGGGCGGAGCAGCGCCCCGGAAAATCGTCCCGGAGGGGGGAACGGACCGGAGAGCCGGGAAATATAATTGACTGAGGAAGCGGTCAATCCGTAGCCATCGAAACATGTTCCACGCAGACAGGAGGACGGCAGCAATGACGATACAGGGCACGAAAAAGGTCCTCGTTGCGGGGATCTGTGAACACCTGGGAGGGGCATTCGTACCCAAGCTGCAATCCGAAGGACATGGCGTCCGGGTCCTGACGGATCACCCGGACAAACATAAGGGACTGGCGACGACCGGAGTCGAGGTGGCACAGGGATCCGCCTGCAGCGCGCAGGACCTGCTCAAGGCCCTCGACGGGTGCAACGCGGCCTGCCTGATGGGGGTGCCCCATGAGGAGGAGCCGGCGAGGGAGGCGGAGTGCGGGAAGGCGACGATCGATGCCTGCCGGACGAAGGGCATCGCGCACTTCGTGTACGTTTCGGTCTGCTGCGCCGACAAGAAGACGGGCGTTCCCCACTTCGACGCGAAATGCGAGGCCGAGGAGTACCTGAAGCGGTCCGGGCTTTCCTATACGATCCTGCGCCCGACCTGGTACATGGAGAACTTCGTCTCGAAACGGTTCCTCCCCTCGATCGAGAAAGGGGTCCTTTGCACGCCGCTGCGCCCCGAGCGTACGCTGGAGCTGATCTCGGCGGCGGACGTCGGGAGGGTCGTCGCGGAGGCATGCACGGTTCCGGACAAGTTCAACGGGCGCGAGATCGACCTCGCGGCGGACCGGCTGACGATGGAGGAGATCGCGCAGGAGATCTCACGGGTCATGCCGGGGAAGGTCGCTTACGATCAGATGTCCGAATCCGACGCCGCCAGGGACATGAGCCCGCACATGGTGTCGATGTTCCAGTGGTTGGATCGGCACGGCTACACGGCCGACATCAACCAGGCGAGGGAGCTGCTCCACCGGTACGGGATCGCCCTGACCTCGTTCCGGGATTTCCTCGACCGATGCAAAGGCGAAATCCGCAAGGCCGCCTGAGCGCGAACCGGGGGAGGGAACGGCGTTCCCTCCCCCTTTTTTCTTTCAGAAGACCTCTTTCCAGCAATGATGGAACCGCTCCCACATCACCTTGTCGCTCCCCGTGTATCCGATGCTCAGCCGCAGCAGGCCGGGGGAGAGGCGCATCTTCGCCTGCTCCTCGGCCGGGATCTCGCTGGAGGTGGTCATGGCGGGGCAGCTCATCAGGGTCCGGGAGAACCCGAGCGATACGGCGTACAGCCCGAATTTCTCCCCCTGCAGCCGCGCCGACAGGGCGAAGGCCTTCTCGCGCGCGCCGCAGTCGATCGTCACCATCCCGCCGAAGCCGTACTCCGGGTGCATCATCCGCTTCATCAGCTCGTGCTGCGGGTGGCTCTTCAGCCCCGGGTAAATCACGGGAACCCCGGCTTCCTCCATCTTCGACGCCAGATATCCGGCGGAGCGGGAATGGGCCGCCATCCGGATCGGCAGGTGGTCCAGGCGCATATACAGCTTATGGGCGACCTGCGCGTCCATCACCGGCCCGGTCAGCATCGCGATGCCGTGGTTGATGTCGACCAGCTCCTCGATGAACTTCGCCTTTCCCACGATCGCGCCGGCGATCAGGTCGCTCATGCCCGAGATGTACTTGGTGCAGGAGTGGACGACCACGTCGGCGCCGTAGCGGGCGGGCGAGACCAGGGCGGGGGTGAAGGTGTTGTCCACGACGAATTTCGCGCCCCGCTCCTTCGCCAGCTTCCCCAGCGCCTTGAGGTCGCTGATCCCGAGGAGCGGGTTGCTCATCGTTTCCGTGTACAGGACCTTCGTGTCCGGCTCCATCGCCGCCTCGAAGGCGGAGACGTCGTCGGGGTCCACGAGGGTCACGCGGATCCCGCGGCGCGGGAAGACGCTCGTGAACAGGGCGTACGTGCCGCCGTAGATCGTGCGGGACGAGACGATGTGCCCCCCGTCCGGAAGGAGCTGCTCCAGCGCGCACGCGATCGCCGCCATGCCGCTCGACACGCCCAGCGCCGCCTCCATCCCCTCCATCGCCGCGAGCTTCTTCCCGAAGGCGGCCACGGTGGGGTTCGCGTGCCGGCTGTAGAGGTACCTGCCGGGCAGCGTCCCGTGGAACGCGCTCTCCATGTCCGCCGGTTCCAGGAAGGTGCTGGTCGCCGCCAGGTCGACGACGGGAACGACGCCGCCCTCCTCGCCGAAATGCTGCACGTCGCGGATGGCCTGCTTCACCTTGTCCATGGCAGCCTCCGTTTCCAAATGTGCGAATTCATTGCAGACGATGAAAAGCGCCCTCGGGAATTCCGTTCCCGGGGGCGCTCAAGGCTGGCCGGATGAAATCAGCCGGCTGTGCCGACCTGCTTCGTTACATCGGCAAGGCAGTCGTATACCCTGTCCTCGATCTTGTCCAGCCGGGCGAACACCAGCTCGTTGGCGCTGTGGTGCCTGGCGTACTCCATCAGGTCGCATTTCTCCGCGGGAAAATCGATCCCCCTGAGGCTGTAGGTGATGTCCTTGGCGGATCCGGTTTTCATGTCGAGGCAGTCTGCATATTCCATTGGATCCCTCCTGAGTTCATCTTGCTTCCACCGCTTGGGATGGCCGGACGACCGGGGGGGATTCGGGAATCCGGTCGGATGCCGTCGATCGTCGGGCGGGCGGCGGCAGGTGACGCTCGAGGAACTCCGGGACGCGCTCCAGGGCGTCGAGGCGGGCCGCCGGGTTTTCTCCGACGTGGGCCGAGCCGCCAGGCGCCAGGGCCAGTCCCTCGCGGAGGCGCACCTTGCTCCCCGGCGAGTCGAATCCGTGGTGCGCCCCGGGATAGCTCTTCACCTCGACGGCTTCCCCCCGCATTCTCGCGTTGGTCACCGCGTCGGAACATGTTTCCGGCGGCGTCCAGTCGTCCGCGCCGCCGAAAAGCAGCAGCAGGGGGCCGGAGGGATCGAGGGTCTCCCTGCCGGACAACCGGCACGCGGGGTAGAGCGCCACTCCCGCGAAAAATCCCGCGCCGGGGGTCGTTCCGTCCCGCTCCATCGCCGCCAGGACCGTCAGCCCCCCCTGCGACCATCCCATCGCGGCAACCGCGTCCGGGCGCACGAACGGCAGCGACCGGAGCCAGGAAAGGGCGGCGTAGGCGTCCGCCCTCCGGTCCCTCCAGACCGTTATCGACCGGTTCTTCACCGTGCACACCTCGCGGATCCCCCTTGGCGTGAAGGAATCGACGTGCAGGGTGACGAAGCCGGCCGCGCGCATCGTCCCGTCCCATTGGATCTGGCGGGCGCTCAGCCGGCCGCTCTTCCCGTACATGCCGGCGCAGCCGTGCAGGAAGATCAGGGCCGGGAAGGGGCCGGGCCCGTCCGGCCTGGACAGGAGCGCGGCCAGGGGGGCTTTCGCCTCCGGCCCGGGGAAGCTGACCGGCTCGAGTATCGTGTCCGCGCCGACGGCTGTCGCCCGGAGGACCAGGGCGGCGACCAGAGCGGCAACCGGCGGGACTCCCATGACCGGCTTACGGGTAGGGGTAGTAGACATAGAAGGACAGCGACAGCAGCGCAAGGATCCACAGCCCCCGGGGAACCTCCCTCCAACGCCCGGCGAGGACCTTCAGCAGCGGATAGGAGATGATGCCGGCGGTCATCCCGACCCCGATGTTGTAGGAAAAGCTGATCAACGCGATCGTGAGGAAGCAGGGGATCAGCTCCGTGGGGTCCTTGAAGTCGATCCGGGCGATGGGGGGGATCATGTAGCTGCCGATGACCACGAGCACCGCCCCGTACGCCTGGGGCGGCACCGCCGTGAACAGGGGCGCAAGGAACATCGAAAGCAGGAAAAGCGCCGCGACGACGAGGGAGGTGAACCCGGTCCGCCCCCCTTCCTCGATCCCCGCCGCCGACTCGATGTACGCGCCCGTGGTGGTGGTCCCCAGGAGGGGGGCCGCCGTGGTCGCCAGCGCGTCCGCGAGCATAGGCTTCTCGATGTCGGGGAGGTTCCCCTTCGCGTCCAGCAGCCCCGCCCGCGCCGACAGCCCGATGAGCGTGCCCACCGTGTCCACGAACGCCATGACGAAGACGGTCAGGACCACGGGGAAGAAGCCCGGGGTGAGGGCCGTCCGAAGGTCGATCCGGAACAGGATGGGGGAGAGATCGGGCGGGAGGCCGACCCAGCGTTCCGGGACGGGCGTCGCCCGGAACAGGAACGAGAGGAACGTGGTGGCCAGCATCCCCAGGAGGATCGCCCCGGGGACCTTCCGCATCGACAGGAAGGCGATCGCGAAGAAGCAGAAGACGGTCAGCAGCGGAGCGGGCCCCGTCATGTCGCCGAGGGCGACCGGGGCGCCGGGAACGCCCAGCCGGACGATCCCGGTCTCGTTCAGCCCGATGAAGGTGAGGAAGAGGCCGATCCCCACGGCGAAGCTGAGCTTGAGATTCAGCGGGAGCGCCTCGGCGAGCCAGCTCCGGATCTTCAGGACCGTCAGGACCGTGAACAGCGCCCCGGCGACGAAGACGGCGCCCAGGGCGGCCTGCCAGGTGTACCCCATGGACTTGACCACCGTGAACGCGATGAAGGCGTTTTCGCCCATGTACGGCGCGATCGCGAAGGGGCGCTTCGCGTAGAGCGCCATCACGACCGTGCCGAAGGCGGCGGACAGGATCGTCGCGGTCGTGGAAGGCCCTTTCGGGATGCCGGCCGCTTCCAGCACGGCCGGGTTGACGACGATGATGTACGCCATCGTCAGGAAGGTCGTGATCCCCGCAAGGATCTCCTTCCGGTAGCCGGTGCCGTGCCGCTCGAATTCGAAATATCCGTCGATCGCCGGCCTCCCTCCCCGATCACGCCGGCCCGGCGCGCCGCCCGACCGGGGCGAGGTAGAGGACGAACTCGTTCATCCCGTCGAGCCCCAGGAGCGCGTCAAGAGCCTCCTGGTCGTAGGCCGCGACCGCGCACGCCCCCGCCCCGATCGCCTCGGCGCAGAGGTACAGGTTCTGGCAGACATGGCCCGCGTCCAGCAGGAGGACGCGGTGCGCCGCGGCCCCGTACCGCCATTCCATCCGTGCCGGGAAAACGCTCCAGAAGAACGTGACGGCGCCCTGCGCGACGAACCGCTGGCCGAGACACGCCCCGACGATTTTACCGGCCAGGCCGGGCTCCGCGAATTCGTGCAGGAGGGCGTGCGAAAGCGGCAGGTAGCGGTAGATCCCTTCCTCGAGCGACGCGATCTTCCGGCAATAGAGGTACGTCTCGAACGCGTGCCGCGCGCCGGCGGACGGTACCGTCCGGAACGTCGCGACGTCGCCGTCCCGGCGGAGGACGCCCTGGGTTCCCCACAGCAGGAACGCCAGCTCCTCGATGGAGAGATACTCGTCGGCGAAGCGCCGCACGCTCCTGCGCTTCCGGAGGAGCGGGAGGAGCCCCGCCGCGCAGAGCGCGTCGAACCGCTCGGGTCCCGGCAGGGCGATCGTCCGCGCATCCGGGGGGACGGGCTTCTGGAGCGGAGGCGGAGGGAGCCCGCGGGCATGGTCCGTGGCCTCCCAGTCGATCGTCCCCCGGATGGAGTCCTTCAGCCAGCGGCGGTGGGAGCGGATCCGGTCGTCCATTTGTCAGGCGTTGTACTTCTCGATCATCCTTCCCACCATCAGCCCGCCCTCGTGCTCCGGGATGATCACCTCGTCCGCGCCGGAATTCCGCATGGCCTGGGCGTACCGGTGGTGCCCCGCCCGGGTGATGATCCGCAGCTTCGGGTTCATCGCCTTCGCCGTCACCGTGATGTAGAGGTTGTCCGCGTCGTTGTCGATCACGACGCAGATCCCCCGCGCCCGCAGGATCCCCGCGGTCCGCAGCGTGTCCTGCCGCTTCGAGTCCCCGTGGACGACGGGGATCCCCTCCTGGAGGAGCTGGTGGTATCTCCCCTCGTTCACCTCGATGAGGACGTAGGGGATCTTCAGGCGCTCGAGCTGATCGACGACCGTGCGCCCCACCTGGCCGTATCCGCAGATGATGAAGTGGTCCCGGATCTTCTCCAGGGTCGCGTCGTTGACCATGAATTTCCACGCCTCCCTTCCCTGCTTCCGAAAGATGGTGACGAGGACCCGCTCCGCGAGCCAGATCTGGAAGGCCATGACCCCCAGGTAGACCACCAGGGAGAGGACCTTCGTCGGGTCCCGGACCTTGTCGTAATGGATCGCGTGGGGGTGGAAGATCCAGAAGAGGGCGTCCAGCGGCTCCAGCCGCTCCAGGCGCGAATAGGAGAGGACGCACAGCAGCAGGAACGCGGCGAAGCTCGCGACGGGGAGCCAAAGCCGCCGCAGAAACATGATCAGCACACCGCCCGACAGCCCCCGGATGGCAGTACCCTCCCCGTCGCGTTTTCCGGCTACTTCAAGAGGAACGTCACCTTCATCCGGACCCGGTACTCCACGATCTTCCCGCCGCTTACGACGACCTCCTGGTCCTGGATCCACGCGCCCTGGATGTCCTGGACGGTCGAGGTGGCGCGGGCGATTCCCGCCTCGATCGCATCCTGGAAGGTTTTCGGGGAGGTTGCCGTGATCTCGATCACCTTCGCTACGGACATGACGGCCTCCTTTCGGTTCGGGAGTTGACCGCCGGGAGACGCCGTTCTTTTGTCCATCATAGGAAAGATCGCCGCGACCGGGTAGACTTTTTCCATAAAACATTGCGGGAGGGCAGACATGGACTGGGACGGGATCCGCGGGATCGCACGGGAAAAGTTCCACGGGGTCTGCCGGGTCTGCCCCCGATGCAACGGCAGGGCCTGCGCGGGGGAGATGCCGGGGATCGGCGGCGCGGGAACGGGATCGTCCTTCATCGCCAACTTCGACGCCCTGGCTTCGGTGAAGCTGAACATGACGTCGATCCACGGGGCCTCCTCCCCCGATACCGGGTACGACTTCTTCGGCACGGCTCTCAAGATGCCGATCCTGCCGGCGCCGCTGGCCGGGATGAAGATGAACATGGGCGACGCGATGGAGGAGCGGGATTTCGTGGCCGCCATGGTCGGCGGCGCGGCGGACGCAGGCTCGATCTCCTTCACCGCCGACGGCCCGGCGCCCCTGTTCTTCGGGCTGGGGCTCGAGCTCCTCGGCGAGTTCGGGGGACGTTGCGTCCCGGCCATCAAGCCGCGCCGGGAGGAGATCTTCCTCGAGATGGTCGGGAAGGCGAAGGACCGCGGAGCCGCCGTCGTCGCCACGGACATCGACGCCGCCGGGATCGTCCACATGAGGCGGGCCGGCCAGCCGGCGGGCCCCTGGCCGGAAGCGGCGTGGAGGCAGACGATCTCCCGGGCCGGCGTGCCCGTGATCCTCAAGGGCGTCATGACCGTCCGGGACGCGGAAGCGGCGGTCCGGGCGGGCGCCGCGGGGATCGTCGTGTCCAACCACGGCGGACGGGTGCTGGACCACACGCCGGGGACGGCGGAGGTGCTGCCGGAGATCGCCGCGGCCGTGAAGGGGAGGATCCGGGTCTTCGCGGACGGCGGCGTCCGCAGCGGGGAGGACGTCCTCAAGATGCTGGCGCTGGGGGCGGAGGCCGTCCTGGTCGGGCGCCCCGTGGCGACGGCGGCGGTCGGCGGCGGGCGGGAGGGGGTGGCGTTCCTGCTGAACCGGTACGCGGAGCAGCTTCGCACGGCGATGATGTACGCCGGCTGCGCCACCCTTGCGGAGATTTCCCCCGGAGCGATACGACGGGCGAAGAACTCTTGACGCTCCAGCCTTGACAGTGGATGTCCGGCCGCCCCATGTGGTAAGTTACGCGCTTATGTATCGTTAAAACGCCATTTGATCCGGGACGGCCGGAGAGGAGGAGGCGGTGCTGCGCAGAACGAGCGGGAACCGGGCGGACGATCTTTCCGGAGTGGGCATCGAAAAGGCGGAGGCGGTGTGGTGGAACCTTTCCGCTTCCGCCCTGATCGAGCAGGCGCTGCGGCGCCGCGAGGGGCATATGACGGCCTCCGGGGCGCTGGTCGTCCGGACCGGCGAATACACCGGCCGGTCTCCGAACGACCGCTTCTTCGTCCGGGAGTCCGGCAGCGAGGGCGCGATCGACTGGGGAAAGATCAACGTGGCCTTCGGGGAGGAGAAGTACGAGGCGATCCGGGCCAGGATGCTCGCCTATTTCGAGGGGCGCGACATCTTCGTCCTGGACTGCAACGTCGGGGCCGATCCGGAGCATCGGCTGCCGATCCGGATCGTCAGCGAGTACGCGTGGCAGAGCCTGTTCTCCCGGTACATGTTCCGCCCCATCGCGGACCCGCAGGAGCTCATGGGCCACGTCCCCGGCTTCACGGTGATCTGCGCGCCGGGATTCCACTCCCGCCCCGAGATGGACGGCACCCGCAGCGAGGTGTTCATCCTGATCCACTTCGGCCGGAAGGAAGTGCTGATCGGCGGCTCCCTGTACGCCGGGGAGATCAAGAAGTCGATCTTCACCGTGATGAACTTCCTCCTTCCCGCCCGCGGCGTCCTGCCGATGCACTGCTCCGCGAACTTCGGCGCCGACGAGAAGGACGTGGCGGTCCTCTTCGGCCTCTCGGGGACGGGGAAGACGACGCTCTCCGCCGACCCTTCCCGCACGCTGGTGGGGGACGACGAGCATGGCTGGAGCGACCACGGGGTGTTCAACTTCGAGGGCGGCTGCTACGCGAAGGTGATCCGCCTTTCGGCGGAAATGGAGCCGGAAATCTACCGGACGACCCAGACGTTCGGCACGATCCTCGAGAACGTGCGGATGGACACCGAGTCGCGCCGGATCGACCTCAACGACGACCATCTCACGGAGAACACCCGCGCCTCCTACCCGCTCTCCTACATCCCGAGGGCCGCCGTCCACGGCTCGGTGGGGCATCCGAAGCACATCGTGATGCTGGCCGCGGACGCGTTCGGCGTCCTGCCGCCGATCGCGTCGATGTCGACGGACCAGGCGATGTACCACTTCCTTTCGGGATACACCGCGAAGGTCGCGGGGACCGAGCGGGGGCTCCGAAGCCCCCAGGCCACTTTCAGCGCCTGCTTCGGCGCCCCTTTCATGTCGCTCCACCCGTCCGTGTACGCGCGGCTCCTGGGCGAGAAGATCGCGGCGCACCGGGTGAACGTGTGGCTGGTGAACACGGGATGGACCGGCGGCCCTTACGGTATCGGCCGCAGGGTGAGCATCGACCACACCCGGGCCATGCTGCGGGCCGCGCTCTCGGGGAAGCTGGAAGGCGTGGAGATGCGCAGGGACCCGTTCTTCGGCCTGATGGTTCCGGCGCGCTGCCCGGAGGTGCCCGCCGGAGTCCTGGACCCGAGGTCGGCCTGGGAGAACGGCGCCGCCTACGACGCGGCCGCGCGGAAGCTCGCCGGGATGTTCGCCGATAACTTCGAGCAGTACGCCGCCCACGTAACGCCGCAGGTCCGCGCCGCGGGAGTGCCCTGCGAGAGCAGGTAGCGCGGAGCGCCGGCAGCGCGGAGTTGATAAGATCGATCCCCGTGCGTAATATGGCTCAATGGAATCCCTTGGCATGCCGTTCGACCGCGAGGAGTTCGATCGTTCGGACCCCGAACTCCTCCAGGAGGGGCGCTGGGGGAACGCCGTCCTCTACCTGTTCCGGAGGGGAGAGGAAGCCTGGGTTGTGAAGGACTTCCGCCCCTGTCCCGGGATCGTGCGGCAGACCTGGGGGGCGTACATGGCCGGCAGGGAGCTGTCCGCCCTCCGGAAGCTGGACGGGATCCCGGGCTTTCCGCAGGACGCCTTCCGCCTGGACCGCTTCGCCATCGCGTACCGTTACATCGCCGGCACCGACATCGGGGAGGCGGACCAGGCGCTGCTGACCCCGGTATTCTTCGAAGCGCTCGATTCGCTCGTCTCGAAGATGCACGCGTGCGGCGTCGCCCACCTAGACATCCGGACCGGATCCAACGTCCTGGTGACGGAGCGCGGGAATCCGCTCATCCTCGATTTCCAGTCCCACCTCGGCCTGGAGGGGCTGCCGGCGTTTCTCCGCCGTTTCCTCGTCGCCGTGGACCGGTCCGGCGTCTACAAGCACTGGGCGCGCAGGTCTCCGGAGAGCCTCGGGAAGGAGCGCGCCGAGTTCCTCGAGCGGTTCAACGGGCTGCGGAAGTTCTGGATCCTGAAGGGGTACCTCGGGGTCAAGGCCGGAAAGGGGAGGGAGGGGGCATGAGCGGGGAGCCCGCCGGGGGGATCCACCGGCTGTTCAACCACCCGGGAGTCCGGGGATTCCTCCGGAAGATCCGGGTTCCGCTCGCGGTCGCCGCGGCCGTCCTGCTGCTTTACAAAGCGGACCCGGCCTGGTTCGTCCCCGCGCTTTGCGTGTCGCTGGCGGGGGAGCTCGTGCAGCTATGGTGTTTCGGGACGCTCCACAAGAAGGCGGAGCTCGCCGCGGACGGGCCGTACGCCGTGGTCAGGAATCCCATGTACCTCGGCCGGTTCTTCCTGATCCTCGGCGTCCTGATGCTCCTCGGCGCGCCGTGGATCCTGCCCGTCTTCACCGTCATCTACTATTTCTACATGGCCAACCGCGTGCGGCGGGAGGAGGCCACCCTGCGGGAGGTCTTCGGAAAGGAGTATGAAGCGTATTGCGCGGAGGTGCCCCGCTTCCTACCGACGGTCAGGCCGTTCCGGGGGAACCCGGTGCTGACCTTCCGGAGCGATCTGTTCCTGCGCAACCACGGGCACTGGAACCTTCTCTCCGTGGCCGTTTTCTACGCGATCGCCTGGGCCGCCATCCGCTGGCGGTAGCGGAAGGGTCAGCGGGCGGGGCGCTCGCCGGGAGAGGCGAAAAGGAACCACCGCAGCGATTCCCGCTCCTGCGTGGAGAGGCGGCGGTAGAAAGGCCATTCCTGCATCCGGACCTCCCGCTCGGCCGGAAGGAGCGCGCGCCATTCCCAGATCTTCCAACGGAGAAGCCGCCGCGGACCGGGGGGGAGAGTGCGCATCCGGACGAAGAATTTCCGGATCGTCTCCCGATCCCCGGGGCCCGCTTCCCGCAGCAGTTCCCGTCGTTCCCGCAGGTATGCCCGCCGCTCCCGGGGCAGGCTGCGCCAGAGGCGATCCCGTTCGAGGATCCGCTCCCGCCTCTCTTCGGGCATCTCCTTCCAGAGTCGGTACCGCTCCCGGATCCGCTCCCGCTCTTCCGCGGACATCGAATTCCAGCGCTCGATCTGTTCCGGCGTCGGCGCCCCGCGCGGGGCGGATGCGGCGATCCCCGCGGTGCGGCCCGCGCCTTCCGCCGGCCGGGCCGGTTCCGCCGCCGGGAGCAGCAGGGCGGCCAGGATCGCCCCGAGGGCGGGCAGGATGCGGAGCGTTCTCCTCGTCATGCGCCTTCCTCGGGGGCCAGCAGCTCCAGCGGCTCCGGATCTTCCCCGGCTTCGAACGCCTCGCCGGAAAGGACGTCCAGCAGGGCGATCATCTCCATCTCCTCCGCGGAAAGCCCGGGGGCGGCGGACGCGGTTTTTTCCGGCACGGCATCGGGAACGGCGCTTTCCGGGGTATCCCGTCGCGGGGTAGGCGCTTCGACGCGGGCCGTCGCCGGCGGCTCGATGCGGGCCGTCCCCTGGGTCTCGACGCGGGGAGCGTCCGGAGCCGTCGCGATGCGCTCAAGGACCGGCTCGCGGGAGGCGACGAGGAATAGCACGACCGCCGCTGCGGCCGCCAGCGGGACCGCCGCCCAATGCCACGGTCGGGCGAGCCGCCCCGCCTTCCGCGGAAGGGCGTTCTCCGCGTCGAGGCGCGCGAACACCGCGTCCCGGAAACCTTCCGACGGCTCGCAGCGCAATCGGAGGACGCCGTCCCCCAGCGCCCGCATCCGCGCCTCGAGGGCCCTGCACTCCGGACAGGCGGCGAGGTGCTCCCGGATGCGCGCCGTTTCCTCGGGCGCCGTCTCCCCGTCCACGTATGCGCTGATCGCTTCCCTCGCTCCGCGGCAGTCCATCGGATTCCTCCGCTTCGATCGTATTAACCCGAAATATCGGGAAAAGGTTTCACCGGACATCCTCCGAGAGGGCCCGCAGGAGCATCCCGCGTGCCCGGAAGATGCGCGTCTTCACCGCCTGCACCGTGATCTCCAGGACCGCGGCCGTTTCCTCGTAGGACAATCCGTCTCCGCGGTTCAGGACGAAGGCGGCGCGGTACCCTTCCGGAAGTCCGCGGAGGGCGGTCCGGAAACGCTCCGCGAGCTCGGCGCCCCACGCCGCCGTTTCGGGATTCCCGTCGGCGGGCGCGGGGAGCGGGATCCCTCCCGGCCCGTCGTCCGGATCGTCCGTGGACAGGACCGGGACCCTGTCCCCCTCCACCGCGGTGTCCCGCAGGAAATTCAGCGTGGCGCGGCGGGCGATCGTATACATCCATGTGGTGAATTTCGCGGTCGGGCGGTAAGCGGCGGCGGCCCGGGCGATCCGAAGGAAGATCTCCTGGGCCGCCTCTTCCGCTGAGGCAGCGTCGCCGGTCATCCGGTAAGCGAAGCGGACCACGGCCCGATGATGCCGCGAAAAGATCTCCTCGAAAGCCTCCCGGCTTCCGTCGCGGAACTGGGCCATCAGCTCTTCGTCGGTCCGCATGCGCCTCCCGGCAGGGGAGCCGGGGCCCCGCGGGACCCCGGCCCTAGTACGCCGCCGGATTCCGGACTATCTGGCAGTCTGCGCGTCGTGCTTCTGGCGGTAGATGCTCCGGCTCGCCCGGTTCTGCCGGTGCTTCAGGCGGGCGCGCTCCGCGGGCGTCACGACGCCGTCGGCCTTGGCCCGGTTCTCCGTCCGCTGGATCCCCGTCTGCTGCCGTTCGAGCCGGATGGTCTCTGCCGGCGTCAGCCGGCCGTCGGCCGTTCCCTGTCCGATCCGCTCCTGCTGGATCTGCTGCCGGCCGTCCACAACGGGCGTCTGCGGGTCCGCGAGCGCGGGCGAAACGGCGATCGCCGAGGCCATCGCGACGCAGCAAAGGGCTGTTTTCCAGTTCATGGAATTTTCCTCCTCAGGATTTTGGCGGCGTGACGCCGCGCTTTTCCCCTTGAAACCCCGGTTCCGGGAAAATGTTTCCGGGGCGGTCGCTCCACCGGCCCGCACGGAACGAGTATACTGCGGCCGGGAGAGGGGATCGCCATGGAGGAGGGACAGGTCGAACGGGACGACGGGGGGCGCGGACGGGCCATCGCCCTGCTGGTCCTGACCGCTGTCTGCTGGAGCTTCGGCGGCATCCTCATAAAATGGATCGAGTGGCACCCGATGGCGATCTCCGGGATGCGCAGCGCCATCGCCGCCCTGACCGTGCTGGCCCTGTTCCGGGGCGCGCGGCCCACCTGGTCCCGGCGGGAGATCGGCGGGGCCGTCGCCTACGCCGGGACGGTGACGCTCTTCGTCGTCGCCACCAAGCTGACCACCGCGGCCAACGCGATCCTCCTCCAGTACACCGCTCCGGTCCACGTCGCCCTGTTCGGTCCCTGGTTTCTCGGCGAGCCCTCGCGCCGGCGGGACGTGGTCTCGATCGCGGTCATCCTCTGCGGCATGGCGCTCTTCTTCATGGACCGGCTCACGGCGGCAGGGTTCTGGGGAAACATCGCCGCGCTGGCGAGCGGCGCCTGCTTCGGGTGGCTTACATTGTTCCTGCGCTCCCAGAAAGGCGGCTCGGGGATCGGCTCCGTCCTGTTGGGGAACCTCCTCGCGGCGGCCGTCGGGATCCCGTTCATGTTCGGCTCGATGCCCGACGCCCGAAGCTGGGCGGCGCTGCTCCTCCTCGGGACCGTCCAGATGGGGGTCCCGTACGTCCTCTTCTCGATCGCGGTCCGCCACGTGCCGGCCGTGACCGCGATCCTGGTGCCGATGATCGAGCCGGTGCTGAACCCCGTCTGGGTTCTCCTGCTCATGGGAGAGACGCCGGGACCGATGGCGGTCGCGGGGGGGATCGTCATTCTCGGCACGGTCGCGGTGCGGTGCGTCCGGTGAGGTAGATTTTCCCCTTGGAACGGCGCGGCGGGCCAATATAATCGATTTCGTAGGTCATACGACGGGGAGGAGACGCACATGACACGGAAGCTCCTGGTGTTTGCGGTCGTTCTTTTCACCGCGGGAGTCTGCCGGGCGGGATGGCTGGAAGACACCGTCACGAAGGCCGGCAAGAGGCTCGGCGAGCGGGCGATCAACGATACCGGCTCGGGCGCCTATAAAGGGGCCAAGGACACGGTGACGGGCGCGGACAAGAAGAAGGAGAGTGCCCCCGCGAACCGTCCGGCCCCGGGCAGGACGGGAGATCCCGGAATGACCGCCGGCGCTCCCCCCGCCGGGGCGCCCGCGGGGAGTCCCGCGGCGTCCGGGCGCGCGAACGCCCCCTCCGCCGCCGGCCCGCCGTCCGGCGAAATGTCCATCGAGCAGGCCGAAACCATCCTCTCGAAGTATGATTTCGTCCCCGGGGACAAGACGATCTACTCCGACGATTTCAGCGATACGGACGTCGGCGAGTTCCCCCGGAAGTGGACGCTGAGCGGCCCCAAGGACGGCGGCAACAATGCCGTCGAGGTGGTGGAGTCCGGCGGGAAGCGGTACCTCCGGAGCCAGCCCGCCCAGAAGGGGAAGGGCCAGAACGGCTCGACCCAGTATATCCGCCTCGACCAGAAGGGGGACCTGCCGGAGAAGTTCACGATCGAGTTCGAAGCCGTCTTCGCGAACACGGCCGCCAACCGCTACGAGAATTTCTATGTGCTGTACCTGCTCTCGAACGAGAAGCATTGGCCGTCCTCGTCCAAGCAGCCGGGCGTCCTCTACTTTTCCGGCACGCGCAGCCATTCGCAGAACACCGGGAACGAGCTGTCGCTGGTGGACGGGAAGCCGCACCGCGTCCAGGTCAGCGTCAACGGCACGTTCGTCAAGGCCTACGTGGACCAGCAGAGGGTGATCAACGATCCGGACGGGATCAAGCGCCCGG
>JBFLWB010000130.1 GCA_040758155.1 Thermodesulfobacteriota bacterium | reverse complement strand
GGGGCCCCCGCTGCAGCTTTCTCTACCCGACGAAGATCGCGCGCAGTCCGTTCACCAGCCGGTCGATCCCCTCGGCGGCCGTCTCCTCCCGCAGATTTCCGTACGAGATCCTCAGCCAGCAGCCGTCCGAGGCGCCGAATGTTTCTCCCGGGATGACCGCGACCCGGTGCTCCTGCACCAGCCGTTCCGACAGCCGGATCGCGGGCATGTCCGTGTTCACCCTGGCGAAGAGGTAGAAGGCGCCGAGGGCCGGCGGGACGGTCACCAGGCCGGGGATCCCGGCGAGACGGCGGAGCATCTCGCGCCGGACCCTCGACAGCCCCGGGAGGAAGGAGCGGCAATACCCGTTCCCTTCCTTCAACGCCCCGATCCCCACGTGCTGCGAGATCGCGGGGGCGCACACGACCACCGTGTCCTGGATCTTCATCAGCTCGTCGTAGAGATGCTCCGGCGCCACGAGAACTCCCACCCGCCAGCTCGCCATTCCGTACGCCTTGGAGAAGCTGAACAGGGAGATGGAGTGGTCGCCGCCGAGGGATCCGGGGGAGAAATGGCGCGCCCCGTCGTAGGTGAAATATTCGTACGCCTCGTCGCTGACGTGGTAAATTCCGCGGTCGCGGCACAGCCCGTGGATCGCCGCGAGCGTCTCTTCCGGGTAGACCGCGCCGGTGGGGTTGTTCGGCGAGACGGTCACCACTGCGCGCGTCCTCTCCGTGATCGCCGCCTCGATCGCCGCAGGGTCGGGCTGGAGACGGTCGTCCGTGGGGACGACGACCGGCACGGCGGAGGCGAGCCGGACCGCCATCTCGTGGTTGAAATAGAAGGGAGCGAGGAGGATCACCTCGTCGCCGGGGTCGCAGACGGCGAGCACGGCGTTCAGGAACGCCTGGTTCGCGCCGGCGGTGATGTAGATCCTCCGTTCATACGGAGCGTGGATCCCGTTTTCCGCCCGGAGCTTCTCCTCGAACGCCTTCCGCAGTTCGGGGAGTCCCGCGTCCGGAACGTACCGGTGGTGGGGGAAGCAGGAGAGGAAATCCGGAATCGATTTCAGGGCGGAGCGGGGGGGCCCGTAGTGAACCACCCCCTGCCCGAGGGATATCGTGCCAGGCGTTTCGGCGGTCCAGCCGGTCACGGTCGGTATGATCGGGATCTGGACCCCGGCGGCGCGCGCGGAAGGGGCGGGCCGTTTCACAGGGGGAGCGTCTTGCGCTCGAACGACATGTCGTCGAGCCGCCCCACGACGACGGTGAGCTCCTCGCTGGCCTGCCCCGGCTGGATGCAGACGGTGCGCCCGATCTTCGTCCGCCACAGGCCGGACACCTCCGGCGATTCGTGGATGTGGCCGTGGAGCGACAGCAGCGGCTGCTCCATCTTGAGGAACTCCAGGGTGGCCGGCGATCCCACTCCACCCCCGCCGCGGATCTTGTCGAGCCCCACTCCCGAGGGGGGCCCGTGGAGAACGTACACCGCCCGCAGGGGATCCGGCGGTTTGGGGAGCGCATCGAGCTCCTCCGCAAGGGTGGGAAGCGTCGCGGCGTGCTCCGGCCAATCGGGGATCTCGCGGAAGCCGTCGGGCGTGGAGACTATCCCGCATCCGAACTGCCGCCCGAAAACATGCCCGGCCGCGTCCCGGCGGGCGCGGTCCTTCAGGCGGAACGGGAAGTCGGTCACGAGGTCCAGCCCGATGAACGAATACCCGTCGACCTCCGCCATCCGGCGGGAGATGTGCGTCACGAGCGGGGTCTTCGCGCAGAGCTCGTCGAGGAGGCCGTCGAGCGACCCGAGGTCGTCGTTCCCCGTCACCGTCAGGTACCGGATCCCCGCCTCCTGGTATCGGGCGAAACAGTCTCCGAGGAACTCCCGGTAGAACCGTTCCTGGTCCTCCCGCCGGTGTCCGGACGGGGAGATGTCCCCCCCGTTGATCACGAGACCGGCGCCGGCTTCCTTCGCGTACGTGAAGGTGCGCTCGTATTTCTTTCGGTGGCCGTGGAGATCCGTGACGAAAAGGAACGGTTTCATGGGGATCCCTCCAGGTCGATGACGGTGATCTCCGGCGCGGCGAGGAACCGCATCGGCGGTCCCCAGGTTCCCGTCCCGCGGCTCACGTGGATCGTGCCGCCCCCGGGAACGGGATGGCTCCCCGCCGGGAGCGGGTATGCCAATTGGGTGAGGAAGCGGAACGGGAAGATCTGCCCCCCGTGGGTGTGGCCGGAGAGCTGCAGGTCGAACTTCCCCGCGGTGGCCGGGTCGATCGCGGGGCGGTGCTTGAGGAGGACCGTGAACCGGCCGTCGGGGCGGTTTCCGAGCACGTCGGCCTCCGTCGCCTTCCGGCCGCGTCCGAGGCGCTCCTGCGTGGGGTCGTCCACCCCCGCGATCCGGACCGCTCCGCCGGCGACGACGGAACGGTCCCTCAGGATCTCGAATCCCGCGCGCCGGGTGAAGGCGACCGAGAGATCGAGCCCCGCGTAATACTCGTGGTTGCCCGTGACGGCGTATTTTCCCATCGGGGCGGGGATCTCCCGGAAGATCTCCGAAAGGCCGTCGATGTGATCGAGCTGTCCGTCCACCAGGTCCCCCGTCGAGACGAAGATGTCCGGGCGCTCGCGGACCGCGATCCGCGCGACTTCCGCGGCCCTGGCGTTGCGGTGGATGAGCCCGAGGTGCAGGTCGGAGATCTGGACGATCCGGAGGCGGGGAATCCCGGGCGGGAGCTTGTCCGTCGGAATGCGAAGGCGGACGACCTCGATGCGGCTCCCCTCGAAGACCGCGTACGCCGACAGGACGAGCGCCGCCGCCGCGACGGCGAGGAACGCCGACCGCCCCGAGAGGGCGGCGTACACGCCGCCGGCGGCGCCGAGGC
>JBFLWB010000129.1 GCA_040758155.1 Thermodesulfobacteriota bacterium | reverse complement strand
CTTCCGGCGGAGATCCTCCAGGGAGGCGGCGCCGCTCCGGAGAAAACGGCGGGGGGACTCTCGATCCCCGACGCGGGGCTATCGCTGGAGGAAGTGGAGAAGACGCTGATCCGGCAGGCGCTCGAGAAGGCTGGAGGAAACAAGACGGTCGCGGCGAAGCTGCTCGGGATCACCTACGATTCCCTGAGGTACCAGGCCAAGAAGTTCGGACTCGAATAGCCCCTCGCCCCGGTGAGCCGCGTCAGTCCCTGGCGTGGCACTTGTTGCAGAGCGAGCGCTGGTAGCTCGCATAGGCCGTCGCCGGCCGGTCGCCGAACGTCTTGCGGACTTCCGCGCGGGTCCGTCCCTGGGAGATGCGCGAAGGGACTCCGCCGGCGTCGATCCCAGGATAATCCCCGTTGTAGACCAGGAACTCCGCCTTCATGTTCCAACGCGTCGCGTGGTCCCACCCGGAAGCGTGCGCCCGATGGCACGACAGGCACATCACATTCGAAGACGTGTTCGGCCCCGCCCCTCCCGCCAGGACTGTCCCTTTCAGCGCGGCGTAATCCGCCGTTCCCGTCTCGAACGGGACCATCGAAGAGTACGAGGTCGCGGGACTGCCGGTGAGGTTCCCGGAGGCGACGTAGGCATTGTAGTTGCCGGCCGTTGCCTGCGTGAACTTCACATGGTTTCCCGCGGGATGGGCCTTTCCTCCGCCTGTGCCGCCGAGCAGGGCGGCATGGCAGTTGCCGCACCACTCGGACATCCCCCGGCCGTAGGCCACCCGGATTTCCCCGCGCTCTTCCGTGCGATTGTAATCGACCGGCGCTACGGCGGCGGGAGGATCGCTGACGAACGGCGCGCCGTCGAACAGGGAGGTAACGTAGCCCTTTCCGCCGAGGAGCCTGTAAACACCCACGGCATTGCCAGCCGCGGGGTCGGGGCTATCGCTGTAGGAACCGGACGACCGGATCGGAACGGCCGCCGTTCCGATCGATCCGTCGGCGAGCCGCCGGTACTTTCCGTGCGGGTCGTGGCAGCTTATACACGAAAGCCGGGCGGCGGGGAAGGTTCCTCCGGGCGCCGTCGCCCTGCGGGCATCCGCGGAGAACCGGAAATCCGCGGCGACGATGTTGTGCCCGTGCAGTTCGGCGGGGCTGTCGCCGCCAGCTTCCCCTTCGCCCGGCCCCCAACGGTAACTTTTTTTCAGCCATCCGAAGTCGCCGCCCGGCGGGAGTTGGACAGGGGGGATCCCCTGCGGCATGTCTTCGTCCGCGGTGGCGACGAGGTGGGAGTCGGGCCGCGTCCCGCCGGACGCCTGGTGGCATTTCAGGCAGGTGGAGCCGGGATCGGATCCCAGCAGGATCGAGTCTCCGGCGCCCGCCCCTCCCGTCCCGGCATTGGGACGGTGCATGGCATGGCACCCGGTGCATTCCCCGACGCCTCCGTCGTGGAATGCCGCCGCGGGGGCGGCGAGGACCACCATGGCAAGCGTGACAATCGCAAGTCGGTACATGAGGAATCTCCCGGGCGGCGAGAACCGCTCCCAGGAGGAAGATCGGCAGGCGGAAGGAAAACTTTAGGAAGAAAATGGATTCCCGGGAAGAAAGCGCAGCCCCGCGGTGGACCGTGCGCGTCCGGGCACCGCCCAGACGACCTCCGCGCACACTCCCCCGGGAACCATGCCCGTGAACGGGTCGGCTTCGCCGTCGAACCGGAGGCGGACGCTCTGTCCGGTCCGCAACGGGTATTCGGTTGTCAGCCGGATCCCGGCCTTCCCGACGTCGACCGCCGTGCCGCTCATGCTGCCGAGGTAGAACTGCGCTTCTTCCGGGGCGGGCGCGACCACGGACAGCCGCAGGGGAAAGTTGCACAGGTAGCGGGAGTGCTTCCGCTGGCACGGCTCTATCCGGAACGCGTCGGACACGAAGCGGGAGACCACTTCGATGTCGAAGGGCTTTTCCAGGAACTGCATCGCCCCGGCCGCGAGGGCGGCCTCCTTGTTCGCGGCGCTGCCGTCCCAACTGATGACGGCAATGCGGGTACCAGGTGAATCCTTCCGGATCGTTTTCATGAGGTCCAGGCCGTTCGCGTCCGGGAGGTGGATGTCGAGGAACAACAAGTCGAAGCAGTTCCGCAAGAGCGCATCGAGGCATTCCCGGCCGGTGTTAGCGATGAAAGCATCCAGCCCGCAGGAGGTCAGCTCCTTCTGGAGCGCCCAGCAGAACAGGGTGTCATCGTCGGCGATCAGTACGTTTCTTTTCGGCATCGGCGAACATTTTAGCAATTCCCATACCGTTCGCAATGGACGGAGCCGTTCGCCGGGAATTGGCTTGCGGACGGGATTTCTCTCGAGTGCCGCACTCTGCGGAGCGGTGCAGCCGATCGTGAAACGGTGATATCACCTGTTCGGGTCGGGGAAATCCCCAATCGGTGAAATCACCAACCCCCCTCCGGGGATATCCCCGCCCCCCTGCCGGCGTCAAACCGCCGCCTCCTGTAACTATCCTGAATTGTTCCGAAATATATTTTCGCCGTATTGGCATGTCGCTTGCTCATTGAAGCTGGTCATGAAAGTCCGCACAACGAAAATTCCGGTCCTCGTCCTTGCAGCTTTCCTGGTCCTTGCCTTTCTCCCGGTGCGCGCCGGCGCGGAAGTCGCCTCCACCTTCCTTTACAGCCTCGCGGATTTCCACGGGAAAGTCCCATACAGCGACGTCAGGATCCGCGTGGACAGGGTCCATGACGAAACTTACGTGGTTGACCGGGGCATCGTCCGCGTCTTCAACGAAAGCGGCATGGAAATCTTCTGGTTCGGGGACAATCCGGATCTCGAATCGATCTACGATCTGGCGGTGGACGAGTCGGGAGATCTTATCCTTCTTTCCTTCGACCTGACCCGGCACGAAGACCCGAAGTATTACCTCGTCCGCTGCAATTACCGGGGCGATGTGAAGGAAAAGCGGACCGTGCAAGGGATTCCCGGGGAGTTCAAGGGTTTCTTCCCCAATTACCTGTTCTACCGGGACGGCAGGTATCTGCTGCTCAGCAGCAGCCGGATGCAGGCCGTCGTCACCGACCGTAACGGCGCCTTCCAGAAAGGGTACGACCTCGCCGAGATCCTCGAGGTTCCCGAGAAGGATCGGCCGAACACGGAGATCTTCGGATTCAACCTCGACGCCCAGGGAAACATGCTCCTTACCGTACCGGTCCTGTTCAAGGCGTACGTCGTCTCTCCCGAAGGGAAGGTGGTGGGATCTTTCGGGAAAGCCGGTTCCGCCCCGGGGATGTTCGGGGTCGTGAGCGGCATCGCCAGGGACGACCAGGGCAATTTCCTCGTCGTCGAGCGGTTGCGGAGCGTAGTGATGATCTTCGACAAGGAATTCCGGTTCCTGAGGGAATT
>JBFLWB010000128.1 GCA_040758155.1 Thermodesulfobacteriota bacterium | reverse complement strand
GAAGGGACGAAGGGATGAGGATCTCCGTTTCGATGATCGCGAGGAACGAGGAAAGGAACATCGGCCGGGCGCTGGCGTCGTGCTCGTTCGCCGACGAGATCGTCGTGGTGGACGGCGGCAGCGCCGACCGCACCGTCGAGATCCTCCGGCAGGACCCCCGGGTCGTCGTGGCGGCGGTCCCCTGGACGGGTCATTTCGGCGACCAGCGGCAGCGCTCGCTCGAGCGGTGCGCGGGCGACTGGGTGATCCGCCTCGACGCGGACGAGGCGTTCTCCGACGCGTTCGAGCGGGGGATCCGGGCGTTCCTCGAAGGGCTGCCGCAGGACGTGGGGGCATGCACGATCCGCCAGTGCAACCTCGTCGGGAACGAGTCGTTCTACGCCAGGGCCTACGACGATTACGAGGCGACGCCGCGGATCTGGCGGAACCGCCCCGGCATCCGCTGGGAGAAGCAGGTGCACGAGACGCTGGCCGGGCTCGAAGGAAGGATCGTCCCCATCGACGCGTACGTCGTCCATTACGGTTTCCTCGACCGGGCCCGGTATGCGGAGAAGGGCGAGTCGTATGCGGGGATTCCGGGGAGCGGCTTCGCGCGCCGCGAGGATCTGGTGTACCGGGAATACGACGTCCAGCCGAGGCCCGCCCCGGCGGCCGTGGGAAGCCATGTGCCTCCGTATGCGCCTCCGGGAGGAGAGGGAAAGAAGGGGCGCCCCCGCGTCGCGATCGTCCGGGGGCCGAACCTCAATCCCTGGGAGATGCAGAACTACGAGCCGCTGGCGGAGACGTTCGACCTCACGGCGTACACCACGACGGAGCCCGCGTTCGACATCTCCGGCGTGCGCCTCCCGGTCGTCCGGCTGCCCGCGCACCCGGATCATCCCGCATACATGAAGGGGCTGGAGTACGCCCTCTTCGACGAGGATCTGGTCTACTCCGCCGATACGACCTGGATGTTCTCGTACCAGGCGGCGAAGATCCGGGAGAAGTTCGGGAAGAAGCTGGTGTGCCTGCAGTGGGAGAACATCCCGTTCGCCTACGAGGAGCGGGAGGAGATGAAGGCGCTGAAGGGCGCGGTCCGCTCGGCGGCGGACCATTTCGTCGCCGTGACGGAGCGGGCGCGGGAGGCGCTGCTGCTCGAAGGGGTCGATCCCGGACGGATCACGGTCATCCCGATGGGGATCGACACGGAATGGTTCCGGCCGGACGAGGGGCTGCGGGAATCGTGCCGGGCGGAGCTCGGGATCGCCGCCGGCGAGATCGTCGTTCTGTTCACCGGGCGGATGGTCTGGGAGAAGGGAGTGTACGATTTCGTCCACGCCGCGAAGCTCGTGGATGTCCTGCCGGGGAGCCGTTCCGTCCGCTACCTGATGGTCGGCAAGGGCCCCGAGCGGGAAGCGGTGACGGCCCGCGCGGAGGAGATCGGCCTGGGAAGCTCGTTCCACTTCGTCGAAAGCCACCCGTACGGCCGGATGCGCGATCTGTACAACGCTGCCGACCTGTTCGTGCTGCCGAGCATCTCCATGAGGATGTGGAAGGAGCAGTTCGGGATGGTGCTTGCCGAGGCGATGGCGTGCGGCGCCCCGGTGATCTCCACGCTCTCCGGCTCGATCCCGGAGGTGGTCGGCGACGCGGGGCTGCTCGTTCCGTCGAACGACCCGGGGGAGCTCGCCCGCGCGATCGCGTCGCTGTGCTTCTCCGGCGATCTGAGGAAGATGCTGGGGAGGAAGGGCCGGGAGCGCGCCGTCGCCCGCTTCGATTCGCGGGTGGTGGCGAAACAGGTTGCGGAGCTGTTCGACAGGGTCCTGAAGGAGCCCGGGAAGGCCGTGGTCCGGGAGTCCGCTCCGGGCGTGGTCCTTTCCCGGGCGCATGCGGCTTCCGCGTCGCCGGAGAAAACCGCCCCGGCTCCTTCGCCGGAGCCGCCGGCCGCGCCCGACCGCTCCTACTACCGGCAGGCGCGGAAGGAGATCGAGGAGATGGTCCCCGCGGGGGCTGCCCGCATCCTCGACGTTGGATGCGGCGAGGGAGTCCTCGGCAGGGCGCTTCTCGAGAAGGGGGCTTCGGAAGTCGTTGGGATCGAGGCGGATCCGTCGTCGGCCGAAGCGGCCCGGAGGAACCTCACACGGGTCCTCGAGGGGGATGTGGAGACCATGGAGCTCCCCTTCGCCGACGGCCGTTTCGACTGCATCGTCCTCGCGGACGTCCTCGAGCATCTGCGGGACCCGCTTTCGGCCCTGAAGAAGCTGAAGCGGTGCCTGGCGGAGGAGGGCGCGGTCGTGGCCAGCATCCCGAACGTCCGGTTCCTGAACGTCGTCGGCGCCCTCGCGGACGGGTGCTGGGAATACCGGGATTTCGGGATCCTCGACCGGACCCACCTGCGGTTCTTCACGCGGAAGGAGATGGAGCGGCTCTTCCGCGACGCCGGCTTCGAGCTCGAAGGGGTTTCCGAGAACCTGTCGCCCGGGTACGAGGCGCTTCCCCCGGGCCACGCGGGAGACGTGTCCTTCGGACGGGTCGTCCTTCGCGGCCAGACGCCCGAGGAGGTCAAGGACCTGTTCGTCTTCCAGTATTTGTTCCGCGCCCGGAAGGCGGAGGCCGGGGCGCGCTCGACGGGCGCCCGGGTGGAGGCCGCGGTGGCGGCCGGAGACCTCGCCGGAGCGCGGGCCGCGCTCGACGCGCATCTCCTGGAGCACCCTCTCGACCTGGACGCGCTGGTGGCCCGGTCGGAGCTGTCGTCCCGGCTCGGCATGGACGAAGAGGCGCTGGAGGACCTCGGCAAGGTGCTGTTGTTCGCCCCGTCGCGCGAGGATGCGCTTCGGCAAAAGGCGGCCATCGAAGCCGCCCGGTCGGCGGGGGTGTAGACGGTGTTCCTCGAACGGAACCTCGATGCGCTAGCGGACGTCGACCGGCGTCTTTCGGAGCGGATCCGGAACGCGGGCCGCGGAGCGGTCGCCGTCGTCCCGTCGAAGGCGGGGCCGCCGTCGATCAAGGCGGACGGCGCGGCGCTGCACAGCGTGTACGATCCGGTCCGGGAAGCGCGCGACTGGGCGGAGCACCACGATGACGCCGTCCGCAACGCCTCCGCGATCGCGGTCCTCGGATTCGGCCTTGGGTACCATGTCGAGGAGCTTCTGCACGCGGCGCGTGGAGAGATCACGGTGTTCGAGCCCGGGATCGACGTCCTGCGCGCGGCCATGGAGGCGCGGGACCTTACGCGGGTCCTCTCCTCGGCAAGGATCTTCACCGATCCGGACGATCTTCCTTCTCCTCCGCCGGACGGGACGCTCCTCGTGCTGCGCCATCTGCCGTCGGTCCGCCGGGACCCGGCCCCGCACGAGGAGGCCGCCTCCCGCCTGGAAGTCCTCAAGGTCGTGGCCCGGGGGCTGCGGATCGCCGTGGTCGGCCCGTTCTACGGAGGCTCGCTGCCCGTCGCCGGCTACTGCGCGGAGGCGCTCCGGACGCTGGGGCACGAGGTGGAGTTCATCGATAACTCTTCCTTCGGCGAGACGTTCCTTTCGATCGACAGGATCACGAAAAGCGCGCCGCACCGGGAGATCCTGCGGATGAAGTACGGGGAGTTCGCCTCCGAGGCGGCGATGGCGCGGATCGTTCCGTTCCGCCCCGACATCGTCCTCGTGCTTGCGCAGGCTCCGATCCTGGCCTCGGCACTTTCCATCCTTCGGGAACAGGGGATCGCCACCGTCTTCTGGTTCGTCGAGGACCACCGCCACATGAAGTACTGGCGGGACGTCGCATCGTCGTACGACCACTTCTTCGCGATCCAGGAGGGCGGCTTCCTCGAGATGCTCCGGGAGGCGGGGGCGAAAAACATTGCCTTCCTCCCGATGGCCGCGTCCCCCGCGGTTCACCGAAGGATGGCGCTCACGCGCCAGGAGATCCTGGAGTACGGAAGCGACGTCTCCTTCGTCGGCGCGGGGTACTACAACCGGCGCCGGCTCTTCGAAGGGCTGGTCGACCTCGACTTCCGGATCTGGGGAAACGAGTGGGGGGGGTGCCCCGTCTTCGAGGGGATCCTCCAGCGCAAAGGCGCGCGGGTGGGCACGGAAGACATCGTGAAGATCTTCAACGCCTCCCGGATCAACGTCAACCTCCACTCCTCGAGCTACCACGAGGGGGTGAACCCCGACGGCGACTTCGTGAATCCGAGGACGTTCGAGATCGCGGCCTGCGGCGCCTTCCAGCTCGTGGATCCCAGAGAGGGGCTGGCCCGCTTCTTCCGCATCGGGGAGGAGCTGGCGTGCTTCGACGGCCTGGACGACCTGCGCGGGAAGATCGCCTGGTACCTCGCGCATCCGGAGGAGCGCGAGGCGGTCGCGGAACGGGGGCGCCTCCGGGTCCTCCGGGAGCACACCTACGAGCGCCGGATGGAGGCGATGCTCGGCTGCATGGTCCGCAGCGGCTTCCGTCCGCCCTGGAAGGCGATGCGCGAGCGGGAGGATCCCGGCCGGCTCGTCGCGCAGGCGGGGCCGGACACGGATCTGGGCAGGTACCTGGCGCGCTTCGCCGGCTCCCGGCGCCTCCGGCTCGAGGACGTCCTGCGGGAGATCCGGTCGGGCAACGGGGCCGTCGACCGCGTCGAGCGGATCTTCCTCGCGCTGAACGAGATCGGCCGGCGGGAGGCGGCGGGATGAAGGAGGTCCTGCTCGTCAACCTGACCCGGATGGGAGACCTCATCCAGACGACCCCGGTGATGGAGAGCATCCGGAGGGCGCATCCCGGGGCCCGGATCACCCTGCTCGTGTGCTCGACCTTCGCGGAGATCTGCAGGGACCTGCCGTTCATCGACCGGCTTCTGGTGTTCGACAAGACCGCCCTGCGGAAGATGCTCCTCGAGGAGGAGCACACCCTCGTCGACTGCTACCGCCGCCTCGAGTCCTTCCTCGACGAAACGAACGACACCGAATACGACCTCGCGATCAATTTCACCCCCTCGGGGGAGAGCGTCTACCTCGCCTCGCTGATCCGCGCGCGGGAGACGCGGGGGGTGGTCTCCGGCGCCGGAGGGGAGCGGGTCATCCGGCACCCGTGGCAGAGGTACTTCATCAACGTGATCCCGTCGCGGCGGTACAACCCGTTCCATCTCTGCGACATGATGACCAAGGCCGCGGGCGTCCCGCCGTCCGGCAACGGGCTCCACCTGTCGGTCGCCGAGACGGAGCGACGGAAGGCGCGCGCGCTCCTCGCGGAGAACGGCGTCTCCGACGGCGATCTCCTCATCGGGTTCCAGCTCGGCGCGAGCCACGAGCTGAAGGCGTGGCCGGCGGACTCCTTCGCCCGCCTGGCGCGGATGTTCGCGGAGTCGACGGGCGCCCGCATCCTGCTCACGGGATCGAAGGCGGAGGAGGAGCTGGGGAAGCGGTTCGAATCGAAGGGCCCCGCGAAAACGGTCAACCTCATCGGGAAGACCGACCTTCGGGCGGTCGCCGCGCTGATCCGGCGCTGCTCCCTCTTCGTCACGAACGACACGGGGCCGCTGCACATGGCGACCGCGGTCGGCACGCCCGCCATCGACCTTTCCCTCGGGCACGTCTGCTTCCGGGAGACCGGCCCCTTCGGGGAAGGGCATTACGTGATCGAGGCCGACATCCCCTGCGGGCCGTGCGGGTTCCACGTGACCTGCACCGACCCGCGGTGCAAGCGGATGGTCACGCCCGAGGCCGTGTTCGCGCTCGGGACGAGGGTCCTTTCGGAAGGGCGCATCGAGACCGTCGAGGACGGCCCGGAATGGAGCGGGGTCCGGGTCTACCGCTCCGGGTACGCTCCGGACGGCTTCCAGGATTACGTGCCGCTCCTGCGCCGCTCTTTGACCCGGGACACGTTCTACACCTACCTGTACCGCGAAACGTGGCCCTGCATCCTCGACGGGGCGGCGGAATTCCCGGTCGAGCGGGCGTGCGGGACGATCGGGGCCAAGGCGTCGGCCTGGCACGGGGAAGGGGAGCTGGAAGCGCTCCTGCCGGAGCTCGACGGCGACCTGGAGGCCCTTCAAAGGATGGAAGCGCTGGCGGGGGAGGCCCTCACGAGGGTCGCCCTGATCGGGCGGGAGGCCGCGAAGGCGTCCCCGGACGCGGAGTGGATCCGGCGGACGTGGAAGGACGTCCCCGTCATCGACCGGGAGATCGCAAAGCTCGGGAGGATCCGCCCGCAGCTGATGCCGCCCGTCACCCTGTTCGGCTACGGGAAGGAAGCGCTCGAGGGAGAGGAGCTCGCCCCGATGGCGGAGGCGGCCCTCGGCCTTTACGGCGACCTTCGGCGTCACTTCTCCATGCTCGCGGCGGCGATCGCCCGACTCGCGGAAAAGAAGGTGAAAGGCGCGCGGGCTGAGTGCTACAGTTCATGAATACGGTAAGCACCGATTCCGACCATTCCGGAGGGGACGCGATGCCGAACGATGATCCGCGCGAAGTGGAGCTGCTGTCGAGAATCCGGGAGGGGGTCGAAACCGCGCTCTCGGTCATCGGGGAGATCGACGCCGGACTCCTCGACTGCTCGAAGCGGCTCCGGATCGATCCGTCGAGCGAGACCTTCGCGGTGCTCTCGGCGGGGATCGCCAACCTCGGCGACCTCCTCGCCCTCGTCCAGGAGATCCGAAAGGGGGCCGACTTCCTTCCCTCCCGTCCCGTCCCCGCGGACGCATTGTCCACCCTGGAGAAGTCGATCGACCTGTTCCGGGAGATGCAGGCGGCCATGGAACGGAAGGACTGGATCTCCGTGGCCGACCTGATCCAGTACGAGCTGTCCCCCGTGCTCTCGGAAGGGAAGAAGGAGTTCTCCGCCGTCCGGGAGCTGCTGACCTCCCCTTGAGGAAACGCCCTCCCGCCCCTTAAGTTTTTCGGGGGATGTCCGATAAATACGGGGAGGCGTACTGGGCTGCCTTACATGGAGGTCGGGCAGATGACGATTTTCCCCTTTCAGATCGGGGAAGTGACCGGACTGTACAGCCGCGTGCTGAAGAGCCGGGACCTGTCGGCCGAGCCGGAAAGCGCCGAGCTGAAGGACGTGGTCACGCTTTCGGCCGAGGCGAAGCGACAGAAGATCCTGGAAGAGACCAAGAACGCCGTGCTGAGCCGCATCAAGTCGGGTTAGCGGCGCCGGAGCCCGCGGCTCCGGATTCTCCCGTTCCGCGACCGCCGGTCGCCCGGCGGACGTTCGTCGTGTACCCTGCGGAAATCCTTGCCGTTTTTTTCCTTCCCCAAGCCCAAAGAAGCCCTAATGTTCCGGCGGAATCTTCCGAAAAACACCATGTAGTGTGCCATATCGCCGGAAGGCCGGGCGGGGAGGCTGCATGCCGCAGAGCGAGGGGAAAGGCCGGGTCCTGATCGTCGACGACGAGCCGGCCGTGAGGGAACTGTTGTCCCAGGCCCTCACCGACGTCGGGAGCTACGAGACCGAGATGGCCGCCGACGGCCTCGAGGGGCTCGAGAGGATGCGGAATTCCCGGTACGACATCGTCTTCACCGACATCACGATGCCGCGCATGAACGGGATGGACTTTCTGAACCGGTGCCGCGAGATCGATCCTTCGGTCCCCGTCGTCATGCTGACGGGCGTCGCCTCGATGGAGATCGCGGTCGCCGCGATGCGCCAGGGGGCGTGCGATTTCCTCACGAAGCCGTTCCGCCTGGACAAGATCGTGTCGACCACCGAGCGGGTCCTCGGGGAATGGAAGCTCTACGGCCGGCTCGCCTCCACCCGGGGCTCCGACGACTCCCTGAAGCGGGTGAACGCGGAGCTCTACAAGCGGCTGCAGGAGATCGGGTCGCTGCACTCGATCGGCGCCGAGGTGGACCGGTGCCAGGACAACCGGGAGATCTACGCGCGGGTCGCGGAGATGGCCGCGAAGCTGCTCCAGGTCCGGGTCGTGTTCTTCGGGATCATCGAGAACGGCCGGCTGAACGTGCGGTCGGCGGTCGGCATCGGGAAAGCGTCGCTTCCGGTCGCCGGCCCCGTCTTCGAAGCCGTCGTCGGCGGCAGGAAGCACCACGTCCTCGACGTCGGGAGCCCGGACCCGTACACCGGCGTCCCCCTCGCGTCGCAGCTCCTCGCGATCCCGTTCCTGGTCGGGAACGAGGTGTTCGGCATCCTGAACCTCTCCGGCAAGGCCGACGGCACCGCCTTCACCGAGGAGGAGGTCTACCTGGCGATCACTTTGTCCCGCAAGATCGCCTCCAGGATCGAGAACAACGCCCTGTACGACGTCTTCTTCAACAACATCGTGGCGACGCTGAAGTCGCTCATCACGACGATCGGCGCGCGCGATTCGTACACGAAGGAGCACTCCGAGCGGGTGACGATGTATTCGCTGCGCGTGGCGGAGCGGCTGGGGCTGCCGTCCGACGAGATCGACACGCTGCGGTTCGGCGGCTACCTGCACGACATCGGGAAGATCGGCGTCCGCGACACGGTCCTCCTCAAGCCGGGGGGGCTCACGGAATCGGAGATCGGGGAGATCCGGCAGCACGCGGTCATCGGCGACGAGATCGTCCGTCCGATCCGCTTCTTCGACAAGGAGCGGAAGGTCATCCGGCACCATCACGAGCGGTACGACGGAAAGGGGTATCCCGACGGCATCGCGGGGGAGGAGATCCCGACCATCGCGAGGATCCTGGCCGTCGTCGACACCTTCGACGCAATGACCTCGGACCGGCCCTACCGGCGGGCGCTTTCCCCGGAGGCGGCGGTCGAGGAGCTCCAGCGCTGCGCGGGAACGCAGTTCGATCCGGGGATCGTGCGGATCTTCGTGGAGACGATCCGGGAGGAGGGGATTCGCAATGCAGCTCGACGAGGGTAAGAAGGTCTTCTACAAGACGATGCCGGAGGTCGTCCTCCAGCAGGCCACCGTGCTGTCGGCGGAGGGGGATTCCATCGTCCTGGCCGCGGACGGGATGCGGGACGTCGCCGCCGGCCAGCAGGTCGTGATCTCCGCGGACGGAGGCCAGTGCTTCGCCGAGGTCGTGGCGCGCGAACGGGGGAGCGTCCGGCTGCGGAAGACCTGGTCGAACAGCCGGGCCTATTTCCGGGTCGAGGACGTGGTGCCGCTCGTCGCCCGGAAGGTGGAGGCGCACGAGCGGCTCTGCGTGTCGCGCTCGTTCCCGTTCAGCGAGATCGGCATCGCGCAGGCGGATCCGGGGCCCGTGCCGGACATGAATCCCCGCGTCTGGCAGATGCTCGTCAACATCCACACGATGCTCGGGATGATCCTGGAGCGCCTCGACATGGAGACGGAGGGGCTGCTGAACGCGGAGAAGACGCAGGTGAACATGAGCGCCACCGGGATGGCGTTCCGGACGCGGGAGCGCTTCCGGGCGGGCGACACGCTGGAGGTCCGGATGCTCCTCCCCGCGAAGCCGCCGCTCGGCATGATCGTCTACGGCAGCGTCATCCGGGCCGACGACATGGGGGGCGGGGAGACGGAGATCGCCCTGCAATTCAACGACATGAGCGAGGAGCTCCGGAACGAGATCGTCCAGTACTCCCTGATGCGCCAGCGGGAGATCATCCGGAAGGCGCGCGAGTAGCGGGGGCGGAAGCGGAGTGGACCGGTCCAGCGTCATCGGCATCCTGCTCGGGATCACCGCGGTGGTCGCCGGCAACGTCATCGAGGGCGGGGCGGTGGGATCCATCCTCCAGGGCACGGCCGCCGCGATCGTCTTCGGCGGGACGGCGGGGGCCACGCTCCTGAGCTTCCCGTTCTCCGACGTGCGGCGCGCGGGCGCGTCGCTCCGGGAAGTGTTCCTCGGAGAGCGGCCCGATCCGGTCCCGGTCATCCGGCGGATCGTCGAATTCGCGGGCGTCGGCCGCAGGAACGGCCTCATCGCGCTCGAGCCCGAGCTCGCGACGATCCGGGACGACTTCCTGCGGAGGGCGATCCGTCTCTCGATCGACGGCATGAACCCGAAGATGCTGCGGGAGACGCTGGAGCGCGACATCTCAACCTACGAGGAGGAAAGGCGCCGGACGGCGAAGGTGTTCGAGACGGCCGGCGGCTTCGCTCCGACGGTGGGGATCCTCGGCGCGGTGCTGGGGCTCATCCACGTGATGGAGAACCTGACCGACCCGTCGAAGCTGGGCTCGGGGATCGCGGTCGCCTTCGTCGCGACGATCTACGGGGTCGGATCCGCAAACCTCGTGCTGCTTCCGCTGGCGAAGAAGCTCCACAACCGGCTCGACGACGAGCTGTGCGTGAGGGAGATGATCCTCGAAGGCGTGCTCGGGATCCAGTCGGGGGTGAATCCCCACTATCTCGAGGAGAAGCTGAAATCGTTCGTGGAGGGTGCCGCTTGAGACGTCGCGGGCGCAGCGAGGAGCAGGAGAACGCGGACCGCTGGGTCGTGTCCTACGCGGATTTCATCACGCTGCTGTTCGCGTTCTTCACGGTGATGTACGCGATCAGCCGCGTCGATTCCGACAAGCTCGGGCGGTTCGTCGGTTCGACGCGGGCGGCGTTCGGGCCGCGCACGCCGCAGGCGGCGAAGCCGGTCATCGAGGGGATCGCCCCGGTGGTCCCGGGCGCGGAGGAGGCGCGGCGCGACGCGGTCCGGATGCTCGAGATGTCGGGGGCGTCGGGGCTGGTGTCGGTCCGGCCGGACGCCCGCGGGCTCGTCCTCTCGATGGGGGAGCACGTCCTGTTCGACGCCGGCCGCGCCGCCGTCAAGCCGTCGTCCGGGAACGCCCTGGGCGCCGTGGCGGCCGTCCTGAGGAAGTCCGGGTGCGCCGCTGCCGTGGAGGGACACACGGACAGCCTCCCGATCTCGAACGCCCGGTTCGCCTCCAACTGGGAGCTCTCCGCCGCGCGGGCGACGGCCGTCCTGGCCCGGCTCCTCGAGGACCACGAAGTGCCTCCGGACCGCCTGTCCGCGGCGGGGTACGCCGAGTTCCGGCCCGTCGCCTCGAACGCGACGCCGGAGGGGCGCGCCCGGAACCGGAGGGTCGACGTAGTCCTCCGGCTTGAGGAAGCGGAAGGGGGCCGCCCGTGACGAACATCCTGGGCATCGGCGTGGTGCTGACCGCGGTGATCGGCGGCTACCTGCTGGAGGGGGGAAACCTCCACGTCCTGTTGGTGCCGGCGGAGTTCGTGATCATCGGCGGGGCGGCCATCGGCGCGTTCCTCATCTCCTCGCCGAAGAAGGTCATGACCGCGACCCTCCGCAACGTGGGGAAGGTCTTCAGCTCCAAGAACCACGGCAAGCAGGAATTCCTCCAGCTCCTGACGCTCCTGTACCAGGTGTTCGCCAAGATCCGGAAGGAGGGGCTCATCTCCATCGAGGCGGACATCGAGCACCCCGAGCAGAGCGCCCTGTTCCAGAAGTTCCCGGGCGTCGCGAAGGACCACCACGTCATGAACTTCATCTGCGACAACCTCAAGGTGATCATCTCGACGAGCATCCCGCCGCACGAGCTCGACGGCCTGCTCGACATCGAGATCGAGACGGGGGAGCACGAGGCGATGGTCCCGTCCCACGCGCTCAACCGGATCGCCGACGGGCTCCCCGGGCTGGGGATCGTCGCGGCGGTCTTAGGCATCGTCCTCACGATGGGGAAGATCGACCAGCCGCCCGCCGTGCTCGGGCACAGCATCGGCGCGGCCCTCGTCGGGACCTTCATCGGCATTCTACTCTGCTACGGGTTCGTCGGCCCGATGGCCGCGAACCTGGAGCACAAGGCGAAGGAGGAGGAGGTCCTCTTCCAGGTCATCAAGCTGACCCTCGTCGCGTTCGTCGGCGGTTCCGCCCCGCAGATCGCCGTCGAGTTCGGCCGCCGCGCGATCCCCGGCGACGCCAAGCCCACATTCGCCGAGCTCGAGGCGGCGGTCCGCGGGGGTCCCAAGTGAGCTCCCAGAAGAACATCATCATCAAGACGGTGAAGAAGAAGGTCGCGGGGGGGCACCACGGCGGAAGCTGGAAGGTCGCCTACGCGGACTTCGTGACCGGCATGATGGCGTTCTTCCTGCTGATGTGGCTTCTCACGATGGCGGCGCCGGAGAAGCGGGCGCGGCTCTCCTCCTACTTCCGGAACTTCAGCATCTTCGACAAGAGCGGGACCTCCTTCATGGAGAAGAAGGAGGCGATCCTGAGCGAAAGCGGCGGGGAGATCACGGTCCCGAGGGAACATTTCGGGGAGGGCGGGAAGAGGATGACTCCGGAGCAGCTCAAGGAGATCCTGATGTCGGATACGCGCAAAAAACTGCAGGGGCTCGAGGACCAGGTCCTGGTCGAGGTGTTCGAGGGGGGCGTGCGGATCCAGATCGTGGACAAGGCCGGCCAGCCGATCTTTCCGCTGGGAGGCTCCGTCCCGACGGAAGTCGGCCGGAAGATGATGGAGGCGGTCGCCGGGAGCATCAAGGACGTGCCGAACAGGATCGCCATCGAGGGGCACACCGACGCCCTGAGCTATTCCTCGGGGAAGTACACGAACTGGGAGTTGTCCACGGACCGGGCCTCCGCGGCCCGCAAGGAGATGGAGACGTTCGGGCTGAACCCCGACAGCATCGCGCTGGTCGCGGGCTACGCGGCCACCGTTCCGCTGATCCGCGAG
>JBFLWB010000127.1 GCA_040758155.1 Thermodesulfobacteriota bacterium | reverse complement strand
ACGATCCCTCCCGCCCGAGGGGCTTCCCGATGATCAACCCCGCGGCGCACAACCCGCTGAAGGCGTGCCCGGCCTGCCACAACCCGCACGACCCGAAGCCGCCGACCGCGCCGAGGGAGTGTTCGGCGTGCCACGGCGAGATCGCGCGGACGATCGCCGTGTCCCACCACGTGCGGCTGGAGTGCTCCACGTGCCACGCGGCTCCCCCGGGGCACCGGGTCACGCCGCGCGCCGTCCGGCCCTCCAAGCCGCAGGGACGCGAGTTCTGCGGGAAGTGCCACGCGAAGGACGGCAGGGACCGGCTGGCGGCGGAGGCGCCGAAGGTCGACATGGCGACGCACGGCGAAAAATACGTGTGCTGGCAATGCCATTACCCCCATTCGCCGGAGGTGGAACTGTGAGCGGCCGGAGGCGTTTCCTTCAATGGCTGGTCGCGCTCCTTTTCTTCCCCGCGAGGTCGATCGCGAAGGAGGCGGCGGCGAAGGGGAGCTGGTACGGGTTCGGCGTGGCGGTGGACAGGTGCATCGGCTGCGGCCGGTGCATGGACGCGTGCAAGGCCGAGAACGACGTCCCCCGCGAGCCGTTCTTCGTCCGGACGTGGGTGGAGCGGTACGTCGTCCGGAAGGACGGAACGACGACGGTGAAGACCATCGCCCCGGGCGAGGAGGCGGTCCCCGATCCGGCGCCGGACAAGTCGATCCTGCGCAGCTTCTTCGTCCCGAAGCTGTGCAACCAGTGCGTGCACCCGCCCTGCGTCCAGGTCTGCCCCGTGGGGGCGACCTTCCGGACGGAAGACGGCGTCGTCCTGGTCAACCCCAAGACCTGCATCGGCTGCCGCTACTGCATCCAGGCCTGCCCTTACGGCGCCCGCTACCTCCACCCGGCGACCCGCACCGCGGATAAATGCACATTCTGCTACCACCGGATCGGGAGGGACCTCCTCCCCGCCTGCGTGGAGGTCTGCCCGACCCAGGCGCGGATCTTCGGGGACCTGAACACGACCGCGAGTCCCATGTCGCGCTTCCTCCGGATGAACCGGATCCACGTCCTGAAACCCGCGCTGAACACCGAGCCGAAGGTGTACTACGCCGGCCTCGACGGAGAAGTCCGATGAACCAGGAGTTGCTGCGGCAGCTGGGCGAGGCGCTGCACCAGGTCCAGGGATTCATCTACCCCAACGAGATCGAGATCCACTGGGGGATGCTGATCGTCGTGTATCCCTACCTCACGGGGGTAGTCGCGGGGGCGTTCATCCTCGCGTCGCTGGTGAAGGTCTTCAACGTGAAGGAGGTCCAGCCGATCTACCGGCTCTCCCTGCTCACCGCGCTTTCCTACCTGCTCGTCGCGCCGCTGGCGCTGGTGTCCCACCTCGGCCACCCGGAGCGGTTCTACGAGATCCTCCTGACGCCGCAGCCTTCCTCCGCGATGGCGATGTTCGGCTTCGTCTACGCCTGGTACCTCATGGCGGTCCTCCTCCTGGAGATCTGGTTCGTTCACCGCACCGACATGATCGCCATGGCGGAGGAGCGCAAAGGGCTCATGCGGGGCGTCTACCGGGCGCTGTCGCTGTTCTCCCGGGACACGAGCGGGCGGGGGATGGAGTTCGACCGCTCCGCGCTCAAGGCCATCACCGTCGTCGGCATCCCGTCCGCCTTCCTGCTGCACGGGTACGTCGGGTTCATCTTCGGGTCGGTCAAGGCCAATCCCTGGTGGAGCAGCGTCCTGATCCCGATCGTGTTCCTCTTCTCCGCCATCGTGTCGGGGATCGCGCTGGTGCTGCTCCTGTACATGGTCATCGCCCCGCTGACGGGCGGGAAGATCGACATGATGTGCGTCGACCGGGCGGTCCGCTTCCTGTTCTACGCCGTGATCGTCGATTTCTCCCTCGAGATGGTCGACTTCATCCACCGGGTCTACCAGAGCGAGGAGGAGATCAAGATCCTTTCGGAGCTTGTCGTCAACAAGCTGTTCATGAGCCTGGTGATCATCCAGGTGCTGCTCGGAATGCTGCTTCCGCTGTGCCTTATCGCCGTCACGATGATCTTCCGGAGGCGGTTCTCCCTGAACGAGGACCTGCGGAAGATGCTCTATTTCGTTTCCCTGATCCTGATCCAGTTCGGCATCTTCGCCACGCGCTGGAATGTCGTCATCGGCGGGCAGATGTTCTCCAAGAGCTTCCGCGGCCTCACCGCCTACAAGCTGGAGTTCCGGGGGATCGAGGGGCTGCTGTACGCGCTCGTGCTGCTCGTCCTGCCGATCGTCATCCTTGCGGGGCTCCTGAAGCTGCTGCCGCCGTGGAAGGAAATGCACGGGGAATCGTAGCTGGCGGGGGACACACTTCCCCTGCATCCCGCGCTTGAAGCGAAGTATGTCCCCCTCTCCTCTGCCGCGATTACGCTTCCCGTTCCGTAATTTCCGGCCCTGCCCTCCTAATGTTTTAGGGGATTCTTCCGATAGCTTCTCTGTGAGACGCCGTTTGGGCGCGAACCGGCGGATCGTATCCCGGGCGCCCGCCGGAGGGAAATGCGGTGATGCGCGTTTTTCCCGCGCGATGGCCGGCCGTCGTCCTGCTGGCGTCGCTTTTCCACGCCGCCCCCGCGGCGGCCGATTCCCTGACGATTACGGGCAACGGAGGGTCGCTGGCGGCGGTGCGGCTGCTGGCGGACGCGTACATGAAGGCCAATCCGGAGACGCGCCTGGAAGTCCTGCCGGTCGTCGGCACCACGGGAGGCGTCAGGGCGGTGCTCGCGGGTCGGCTGGACATCGGGGTGGCGGGGCGGCAGCTGACGCCGTCGGAAAAGGAGGCGGGGGCCGTCGAGACGCCGTTCGCCCGCTCGCCCTTCGTGTTCTGCGGCCACCGGGGCATCCCCACGACCGGCCTGACTTCCCGGGGCGTGACCGACATCTACGCGGGCAGGATGACGGCCTGGCCCGACGGCACTCCGGTCCGGCTGGTCCTCCGGCCGGAGGGCGATTCCGACACGATGATCCTGCGGGGGATGTCGAGGGAGATGTCCGGCGCCCTGGACGGCGCCCGGGCGCGGCCGGGGATGATCGTCGCGCAGACCGACATGGACGCGGCGGAAACTCTCGAGAGCGTCCCCGGGGCGTTCGGGGTCCTTGCGCTGGGGATGGCGATGGCCGAAAAGCGCCGCGTCAAGGTCTTCACCCTGGACGGAGCGGTTCCGGGAGCGGAGACGCTCGCATCCGGGAGCTACCCGCACGAGAAGCGCTACGCCTTCGTCACGCTCCGCTCGCCCGCCCCGGCGGTGCGGCGGTTCCTCGATTTCACCCGGTCGCGGGAGGCAAAGTCCCTCCTTTCCCGGGTGGGATTCCTTCCTCTCCGGTAGGCGGGGACGCGCCATGCGGCTGCGCTGCGAGTCTATCTCCCGGATCGTCGTCTGGCTGGCCGGACTGCTGGCGCTGATCATGGCGGCCGTCCCGCCGCTGGCGTGGTTCGGCCTCTCCTACGGACTGCTGCTGAGCGACCTCAAGCGGGAAGCGGAGGTCGGATCGCGCTTGGTGACGGCGCTCGTCGCGAAGAACGCGCTTCTCTGGCAGTTCGACGAGGTCCGCCTGAACCACGTCCTCGAGAGCCTCGAAACGGACCGGGTCCCCGCGCACCGCAGCATCCTCGGACCGCAGGGCGTGGTCGCCGAGTCGCGGATCGGAGAGGTCGACCCGCCGGCGGTTTCGGAGGCTTCCCCCGTGTGGGACGCGGGGAAGCCGGTCGGCTACGTGGAAGTCCGCCGCTCCCTTCGCCCGCTGATCCGGGAGGCCGCGATCCTCGCCGCGGTCTGCGCATCGGTCAGCGGGGGCGCGCTGCTGCTGTTCCTCCTGTACCCGGTTTCCGCCCTCCGCAAGGCGCTCGGCTCCCTCTCGGAGGAGAAGGAGCGCGCCCGGACGACGCTCCAGTCGATCGCGGACGGCGTCATCGCGACCGACGCGGACGGGAAGGTCCTCCTGATGAACGGGGTGGCGGAATCGGTCACGGGATGGCCGCTGGCGGAGGCCGCGGGGAGGCCCCTGGAAGAGGTCTTCCCGCTGCGCGACGCGAACGGGGCCGGGGTCCGACCGCCGGTCCTCCCTCCCGGAAGCAGGGGATTCCTTGACTCGCCCCGCAGCGGGAAGCGGCTGATCGACGCCACCGAAGCGGCGATCGCCGCCCGCGGGAAGGGGGCCGTGAAGTCGGTCGTCGTCTTCCGGGACGTCACGGAAAAGAGCCGGATGGAGGAGGAGGTCCTCCGCGGCCGCAAGCTCGAGTCGCTCGGGATCCTGGCGGGAGGAATCGCCCACGACTTCAACAACCTCCTGACGGGTGTCCTCGGCAACGTCTCCCTGGCGAAGGACATGATGCCGCGCGGCCGGCGGGAGCGCATGCGGCTGGAGGAGGCGGAAAAGGCCGCACTGAAGGCGAAGGAGCTGGCCAATCGCCTGCTCGCCTTCTCCAAGGGGGGAAACCCGGACCGGCGGAGGATCCCGGCGGCAGAGGTGGTCCGGGACGCCGCCCGTCTCGCCGTCGGCGGCACGAACGTCCGCTGCGAGTTCCGGGCGCAGGACGGCCTCTGGGAGATGTTCGCCGACCCGGGGCAGATCGAACAGGTGATCGGAAACCTGGTCATCAACGCCGTCCAGGCGATGCCGGCCGGGGGAACCGTCCGCGTGGAGATGGAAAACGCGCCGGTGCGGGAAGGGGAGATCCTTCATGTGAAGGAGGGGAAATACGTGAAGGTCGAAGTGACCGACGAGGGGGGCGGGATCCCCGCGGAGATCCTGCCGAGGATCTTCGACCCCTACTTCACCACCAAGGAGAAGGGAAACGGCCTGGGGCTCGCGAACTGCTACACCATCATGAAGGGGCACGGCGGCAACATCTTCGCGGATTCCCCGCCGGGGAGGGGGGCGACGTTCCGCCTGTACGTGCCGTCGACCGGCAGGGCGCCGCAGGAAGCTGCGCCCGCGGCGGAGCCGGCCGCCCTTCCGGGGAAGGGGAGGGTTCTCCTCATGGACGACGAGGACACGGTGCGGGACGTCGCGGGGGAGATGCTGGAGCGCCTCGGATACGCTCCACGGTTCGCCCGCACCGGCGAAGAGGCGATCGAGATGTACGCCAGGGAGGCCGGGGGGCCCGGCGCCTTCGACCTGGTGATCCTGGACCTCACCGTCCCGGGCGGAATGGGAGGCATGGAGGCCTCGCGCCGCCTCCTCGAGGATTTTCCGGACGCGCGCATCATCGTGTCGAGCGGCCGCGTCAACGATCCGGCGATGCTGAGCCCCGGGATGCACGGATTGGCGGGCGCCGCGGCGAAGCCGTACCGGCTCGAGGAGCTGAGCCGGGTGCTGCGGTCGGCCCAAACGCCGGGCTGACCGGCTTCATTTTCCTTCACAGGCCTTTTTCCCTCCGAGCGCCCGCGGGTCGGAGGGTTCGAGCGCAAGGGCGCGCTCGAACGCCTGGAGCGCTTCGGCGCAATGCCCCTGGGCGGCAAGAATTTCGCCGTGCAGCGCGTGCCCGGCGGCGAGCCGAGGCTCCTTCTCGATGCCGATCCTCACGTTTTCGAGCGCCTTCCCGTAGTTCTTCGCCTGGAGGAGTTTTTCGGCCAGCGAGAGGCGGCGGCGCGCCGTCGCGGCGTTATCGCCGGGCGTCGCGACGGGAGGATGAAGCGCCTGCGCGAGCCCCTTGTCGTCGATTTCCTTCAATGCGTGGCGGACCTGTGCCCGGATGACTTCGATGTAATTGATCTTGGTGAACGGCTGGTAGGCGAGGAGCTTATGGTCTTTGTCCGCGATCCCCACCACGGGCTGAAGGGCGACGCCGAGACGGCCGTATAAGGCGTCGCCCGCATCCACCAGGACCGGCATCGCGATCCCGGTCTCCTTCACCAAGGCGATGACGTTGTCTTTCGGGATCGTGTCGGAAACGATTCCCGCCCAATGCACCGGCTTGCCGGATGTTTCCTTTTCGAGCCGGGAGATTCCCTTCATCACGGCGCGGGAATGTTCCTGCCCCGGCTTGAAAAATACGAAGACGTTGACGGAGTTGTCGGCAAGCAGGCGCCGTTTCCCTCCGTCCAGCGCCGTCATTTCGACATCATCGATCACGCTGCCCACTTCGGCGTGCGCGAACCCCCACGCGGCGGGCCAGATCGACAGGCAGCCGAAAATCGCGACGGTCAAGGCCGGATACGCGTTTCGCATCGAAGGCGCCTCACTTTTTCTTCGCCGGTTCGTTCTTCGCAGGGGTGCCGCCGTTGTTGTAGGAATACGCGCCGTGACAGGTCTTTTCGCAGGAGCCGCCGGTCGGTGTCTTCGTGTAATTGAGTTTGAGCAGCCATCCCTTCGAGCCGTAAGGGACCCCTTCGCGAAGCTGGTGCTGCTGTTTGGACGCATGGACTTCATGGCATGCGCGGCAAGTGCGGCCTCGTTCGGTCTTGTTGATGTGAACGTAGTGCAGGTTGCGCTTCCCGTCGCGGAACTGCGTCAGCGTCGTCGTTTCCGGCTCGGCGGCCACTCGCGGTTCGTGACATTCGAAACAGAGGGCATACAGCCTGGGATCGTACGGGGAGTAGAACGTCGCCGGGTATTCGGTGGTGAGGAGCCGGAAGTATTTGAACCCGTGGGGATTGTGGCATGCGCTGCAGTCCTCGGCGGCCACCGGGCCGTGATGTTTCGGGTTTTCCTCCAGGAGCTTCCGGATATTTGTGAGCTTCCTGCCTTCCCGGTCCACAACCTCGTCCTTGCCGTGGCAGCCGACGCAAAGCTGGAAGGAAAGCCGGATGAGCAGGTGCTCGACGTTCGCGCCGTGCGGGTTGTGGCAGTTGGCGCATTTCGCTCCCTTCGTGACGGGGTCGTGCTTGACCGCGGACTGGATCGCAAGGTCCTTGATCTTCTCGTGGCACCCAAGGCACAACGCAAGAGGCTCTTCGACGAGCAGTTTTATCTGCCGGGAGTTATGCGGATTGTGACAGTTGACGCAGCTTTTCCCGGCCGGGGCGTGTACGGATTTCCGGGAGAGGACTTTCCGGAAGTCCTCGTGGCAACCCAGGCACAGATCGTTGACCGGTGCGGCGATCGGCCCGGGAGCGTTACGGTCGGCGCTCTTGTGGCATATGCTGCAGTCGCCGGCCTCGAACGGTGCGTGAGAGGAGACCCCCTTTTCCCTGGCCGGCAGGGGAGACAGGTTGCTCTTTCTCTGTACGGGCGCGGACGGCGCGCCCTTGTCCTTCGCCGCCGGGGCGGCTCCGAGCGACAGGGTCGTCGCCAACAGGACGGTT
>JBFLWB010000126.1 GCA_040758155.1 Thermodesulfobacteriota bacterium | reverse complement strand
TCGCCGCCCGTAAGTCCCCCGAAAGGGGCAATTCTTGCCGCCGGGGGAAAGTTTTTCCGTCCGAAGCGCCAGAAATCCCTTGTATTTTCAATAGAACCTCCCGTTACGCCGAAGTTTTCCCCTCTCTCGCATGCGATGGCATCAAGCTTGCAATACCTTTCGGTCATGTATAAAGGCATCTACATCGCGCTTTCCGGCTCGGTCTTGAAACAGGGGCAGCTCGACACCCTGTCCCACAACGTCGCCAACGCGAGCACCGTCGGCTTCAAGAAGGACCGCTCCTCGTTCCGGGAATACCTCATCTCCGGGATCAGCGGGATGCCCGACAGCGACGAGGGGCGGACGATGACCGACCTCTCCGAGGTCAAGACCGACTTCGCGGCGGGGAACCAGTTCCGCACCGGCAATCCGCTCGACGTCGCCATCAGCGGGAACGGGTTCCTCTGCATCGAGGGCGGCCGCTACACGCGGAAGGGCGACCTCCAGGTCGCCCGGGACGGGCACCTCGTGACGCAGCGGGGGCGCAACGTCCTGGGCGAGGGCGGGCCGATCCAGCTTCCCCCGGGGCAGGTGGAGATCGCGCCCAACGGCGAGGTGCGCGTCGAAGGCACCGCCGTCGGAAAGCTCAAGATCGTCGATTTCGAAAACACCGGCTCCCTCACGGAGCTCGAGGACGGGGAGTATACCGCGAAGGATGCCCCGGTCCCCTCGACCGCCTCCGTGGCCTCGGGGCACCTCGAGGCCTCCAACGTCGAGGTGGTCAAGGAGATGGTCCGGATGATCGAGACGATGCGGGAATTCGAGATGTACCAGAAGGCGATCAAGGCGTTCGACGACGCCGCGGCGCGCGTCAACGGGGAGATGGCGAAGGTCTGAAAGACGGCGGGCGGCACGCCCGCGTGAGGGAGGACGGGGATGATCCGGTCTTTGTACACGGCGGCGACAGGCATGGAGGCGCAACGGCTGAACATCGACGTGGTGGCGAACAATCTCGCCAACGTCAACACCACCGGCTACAAGCGGTCGCGCGCCGACTTCCAGGACCTCATCTACCAGACCATCTCGGAGCCGGGCGCCACGTCGGCCGAGGGAATGGAGATCCCCTCGGGGATCCAGGTGGGGCTCGGCGTCCGCACCGTCGCCGTCCAGAAGATGTTCGAGCAGGGCGACTTCTCCGCGACGGGGAACCCGCTCGACCTCGTGATCGAGGGCGACGGCTTCTTCCAGGTCACCAAGCCCGACGGAGAGATCGGGTACACCCGGGCGGGCGCGTTCAAGCTCGACAGCCAGGGGCGCATCGTGACCTCCGACGGGTACCCCGTCGAGCCCTCCCTTACGATCCCCTCCGACGCGACGAGCATCACGGTCGGCACCGACGGGAAGATCACCGTCACGCAGGCGGGAAGCGGTACCCCGAGCGAGGTCGGGCAGATCGCCCTGGCGCGCTTCTCGAACCCCGCGGGGCTCCGTTCGCTCGGGAAGAACCTGTTCGCCCCGACCGAATCGTCGGGAGAGGCGATCACGGCGAATCCCGGGGCGGACGGGATGGGAACGATCGGCCAGGGGTTCCTCGAAATGAGCAACGTGAACGTCGTCGAGGAGATGGTCAACATGATCGTCAGCCAGCGGGCCTACGAGATCAACTCGAAGGCGGTCACAGCCTCCGACGAGATGCTCCAGGTCATCAACAACCTGATCCGATGAAGGTCGTCCGGGGCGGCCTCCTTTTCGTTCTGGCGCTCCTCGCCGCCGCGGCGCCCGCCGCCGCGGGCGCGCCCGTGCCTTCGCCCGAAGCGATCCTCAAGGATTACGTCCTCTCGCAGCGGCCATGGTCCGACGTCGAGCTGCGGGACCTCTCCCTGGACGCGCGGCCGCCCGCGGAGCTGCCGCGGCGGATCTCCGTCCGGAAGGGGCTTCCCGGAAAGACGGTCTTCGCGATGGAGTACGGGAACGGCGCCGTCGTGACGGCGACGGCCGACGTGGAGGCGTTCGAGGAGATCGTGGTGACGTCCCGCCGCCTGTCCAGGGACCGCTCCCTCGGGGAGGACGACGTGTATCTCGCCCGTACGGAGATCGGGCGGGTTCCCCAGGGCGCCCTCCGGGACCCGGAGGCGGCCGTCGGGAAGGTCCTGAACCGGTCGGTCGGCGCGAACGTCCCGCTTCTTTCCCGGCACCTTGCCGGCTCGAAGGTCGTGAAGCGGGGGCGGAAGGTCACCCTGGTCGCCGAGAGCGGCGGGGTGCGGATCGCCGCCGCCGGCGAGACGCGCGAGGACGCCCGCGTGGACGATTCCGTGAGGACCGTCAACCTTGCATCGAAAAAGATTGTCACGGGGATCCTGGTCGATGAAAACACGGTCCGTGTCGATTACTAAGTCCGTACCGGCCGCCCTGCTGCTCGCTGCCGTCCTGCTGCAGGGGTGCGCCACCACGCCGAAGCTTCCCCCGCCGCCTCCGAAATACGTCCAGCACCAGGAGCGGCCTCCCGAGGTGTCCTCGTCCAACTCCCTCTGGCGCGAGGGAGGGGGGCTGCTCGAGGACTTCCGGGCGAGGAGGGTCAACGACCTGCTCACCATAAACGTGCTCGAGAGCATCTCCGGGTCGGGGGCCGCCGACACGGCCGCGGCGCGGAACTCCAGCCTCGACGCGGCGGTCACGGACTTCTTCGGGGCGCCGCTGAACCTGAACCGGCCGAACCTGTACGGGAAGGGATTCACGTTCTCGCCCACCGTGAGCGGCAAGATGACGGACGACTTCAAGGGAACGGGATCGACGAACCGGACGGGGAGCATCATCGGGACGATCACCGCCCGCGTCACGGAAGTGATGCCGAACGGGACGCTCTCGGTGGAGTCGCGCAAGGAGATCACGATCAACAACGAGAAGCAGACGCTGGTCCTCCGGGGCGCGGTGCGGCCCGAGGACATCTCCGTGGCGAACACGATCCTGAGCACCAAGGTCGCCGACGCCGAGATCTTCCTGGTGGGGGACGGCGTCCTCCAGGACAAGCAGAAGCCGGGCTGGCTCGTCCGGATCCTCGACAACGTCTGGCCGTTCTAGACCGATGGAAGGGATGGGAGCGATGATGAGAACGGACAGGATAACCTCCCGGCGGACCGGATCGGCGGGACGGCGCCTTGCGGCCGCCCTCCTGGCGGCGGCCCTCCTGCTGCCCGCCCTCGCGGTCCCCTGCCGCGCGGAGCGGATCAAGGACCTCGCGGCGTTCGAGGGGGTCCGGGAGAACCAGCTCATCGGGTACGGCCTCGTCGTCGGGCTGGCCGGGGGGGGCGACAACAAGGGTCCCGCCGTCCAGAGCATGGTCAACATGCTGCAGCGGATGGGGCTCGTCGTCGACGAAGCCGACATCAAGTCAAAGAACGCGGCGGCGGTCATGGTCACGGCGGCGCTGCCGCCCTTCCCGAGGCCGGGCACGCGCATCGACGTCTCCGTGTCCGCCATGAACGACGCCAAGACGCTGCAGGGCGGCACGCTCCTGATGACTCCGCTGAAGGGCGCCGACGGCAGGGTCTACGCGATCGCGCAGGGACCCGTCTCGGTCGGAGGCTTCGTCGGCGGAGAGGGAGGGGCCAAGGTCGTGAAGAACCACCCCACCGTCGGGAGCATTCCGGGCGGCGGGACCGTGGAGAAGGACCTCCCGTTCACGCTCGGGCAGGGCGATTCCCTGCGGCTCTTCCTCCGCCGGCAGGACTTCACGAACGCGACCCGCATCGCGGCGAAGATCAACGAGGAGCTCAAGGGCGACCGGGCCGCGGCCGTCGATCCCGCCACCGTCCGGATCCGCGTGCCCGACGAGTACCGGGAGCGGCTCCCCGAGCTGATCTCCGCCGTCGAGGCGCTCCAGGTGCCGATCGACCTGCCCGCTCGCGTGACCGTCAACGAGAAGACGGGGACCGTCGTCATCGGCGAGAACGTGAAGATCTCCCCGGTGGCCATCGCCCACGGGAATCTGACCATCGAGGTCCGCACCGACCTGAAGGTGTCGCAGCCCAATCCGTTCGGCCCCAAGGGATCGGAGACGGTCGTGGTCCCGGAATCGCAGGTGACGGCCAGCGAGCCGAAGGTCGCGCTCATGGAGGTCTCCGGCGCGTCGTTGGGGGACATCGTTCGAGGGCTCAACGCGCTCGGCGTTTCCCCGAGGGATCTGATCGCCATCCTCCAGGCGCTGCGGACGTCGGGCGCGCTGCGGGCCGAGCTGGAGATCATCTGACGTGAAGATCCCTTCCGCCCCGTCGGCGCAGCTCCCCCAGGGCATCGAGTCGCTGCGGGGGAGGAAGGACCCCGAGGCCGTCCGCGCGGCCGCCCGGGAAATGGAGTCGCTGTTCGCCTACGAAATGGTCAAGGCGATGCGGTCGGCGTCGGGAGGACCGGCCTCCGGGGAAGGCTTCGGCGGGGAGGTGTACGGTTCGCTGTTCGACATGGAGCTGGCGCGCGTGCTGTCCTCCCGGGGGCTCGGCCTCCAGGAGCTTCTCCTGAAAGGCATGGGGCACGCGGAATCCGCGGGGAAATCGGCGACACCGCCCGGCGCCGCGGCGCCTTCCGTTTCGCCTTCCCCAATCTCGATTTCCCCCCTCCTCCCATCGACCGTACCCGTGCCGGCACCCTCGAGCGCCGAAGCGCCCGGGCAGCCCGTCTCTTCCGCACAGGAAATTTCCGACCCGCACACTCACGAACCGCTGGAAGAAGGCGCGTTCCCCATCCGCGACGGGGGCCGGGTCAGCTCCCCGTTCGGCTACCGGAAGGACCCGTTCACGGGGGAAACCCGCTTCCACCACGGTGTAGACATCGCCGCCCCCGAAGGGACGGCCGTTTATCCCGCGAGAGGGGGGGAGGTGACGTTCAGCGGACACCAGAACGGCTACGGGAACGTCGTCGTGATCGACCACGGGAACGGGTTCGTCACGAAATACGCCCACAACCGGGCCAACCGGGTCGCCGCGGGCGACCGGGTGGATCCGGAGACGGTCATCGCCGAAGTCGGGAGCTCGGGCCGCTCGACGGGCCCACACCTGCACTTCGAGGTCCAATACGAGGGGAAAAAAGTCCCGCCGTTGGCGGTTTTCGCCGGAATCGCTAAAGGGAGGAGCGGTTCATCCGATAAGTATTCGTAAAGGACCGTACCACGGGGGGCAGGCGATGAAGATCCACGGCGGCAGACCTCCGGAGAACGCGGATGTCGTCAGAATCGGTAACGCGAGCAAAAACAGCAAGTTGGAAGGGAAAAGGGAGGCGGCCGTCTCCGACCGGGTCGACCTGTCGGGCGGCGCGAAGGAGATTGCGGACCTCCGGGGGATCCTGAACGCCCTCCCGGAGATCCGGCAGGAGAAGGTAAGTGAAATCAGGAACTTGATCGAAACCGGGAAATACGTTCCGGACCCCGACAAGATCGCTGGGAGGATGATCGACGAGATCGTATGAGCACCCTGGCTTCCATGAAAGCCATCCTGCGGGAGCAGGAGGCGTGCTGCAAATCGCTGGTGGGCCTCCTCCAGAAGGAGAGGACCCACCTCATCGAACTGGACGCGAAGGCGGTGGAGGGGCTCGCGAAGGAGAAGGACACTCTCCTCTTCCGCATGCGCCTTCTGGAAGAGGAACGGCAGCGGCTTGCCGGGGCGCTCTCGGCGGAGTGGCCGGAGCCGCGCGACGGCGAGCTGACTCTCCGGGCCATCGCGGAGCGGACAGGCGACGCCGAGCTTTCCGGGATCCGTCTCAAGCTCGTCTCGCTGGTCCAGAGCATCGAGGACCTGAACGGCTTCAACCGCCACCTCGTCGACCGCTCCCTGAGCGGCGTGCGGACGGCCACGGCGTTCTTCAACGCGTTCGGCGGACGGCGGACGGAAACCGCCGCCACCGGGACGCTCCTGTCGCGGGAGACGTGACATGTCCCTGATGAACCTCCTGAACGTCGGGAAGTCCGCGCTGTTCGCCAGCCAGACCGCGCTGAACGTCACGGGCCACAACATCGCCAACGTCAATACGTCCGGATACACCCGCCAGGAGGTGGTCCTCGAGATCGCCACGCCGGCGGCCAATTCGAGCGGGTACATCGGCCGGGGCGTGTCGATCGCCGCCGTCAAGCGGAGCTACGCCCGATTCGTCGAGGGGCAGCTCCTAGGCCAACGGCAGAACCTCGGCAGGTCGACCGCTTTGAACGAGGTCCTGTCCCAGGTGGAGCAGGTGTTCAACGACGCGGCGGGGGTCGGGCTCTCGGAGAGCATCGAGGCGTTCTTCGGCTCCTGGCAGTCGCTCACCTCGTCCCCCGACGACGCGGCGAAGCGGACGGTCCTGCTCTCGGACGCCGAATCGCTGGTATCCGCCGCGAAGCAGATGGAGCAGGACCTGCTGGACACGATCGGCGAGATCGACGACGAGATCGCCGACATCGCCGGGGAAGTCAACCGGCTCGCGGACGGGATCGCGCGTCTCAACGAGCAGATCGTGCGGGTCGAGGCCGGGGACTCCGGCACGTCCGCGAACGACCTGCGCGACGCGCGGGGCGCCCTCGTGACCGAGCTGGCGGACCTCGTTCAACTCAGCACCCGGGAGGACGAGGACGGATCGCTGACCGTCGTCGTCGGGATGCGCAACCTCGTCGACGGCACGCGGGTCAACGGGATGACGGCCTCCGCCGACCCGTCGGGGGCCGTCCGCCTCGAGATCGACGGCGTGGACGTCGCTCCCCGGATCGGGAAGGGGCGGGTGAGCGGTCTGCTCGACGCGCGGACCGCGATCGAATCGGGGCCGCTGAAGGGGCTCCGCCGCCTCGCCGCCGCGCTGACGGTGGAGATCAACGCGCTCCACCGCGGCGGGTACGGCCTCGACGGCTCGACGGGAAACGATTTCTTCTCGCCCCTGACGCTGTCCTCCACGGACGCGTCCGCCGGGGCGGACGTGACCGCGGCTTCGATCACGGACCCGGGCGCCCTGACGCTTTCCGAGTACGACGTGACCATCGGGGCCGGCGGCGCCTACACCGTGAAGAACCGGGACACCGGCGCAACCGTCGCGACGGGGACGTTCTCCTCGGGCAGCCCCATCGCCTTCGACGGCATCTCGGTCACGCTGACCGGCACGGTCGCCGCGGGCGACTCGTTCTCGGTGAGCCCCCTCGCGGGCGCGGTGTCGAATTTCGGCGTCTCGATTTCCGATACCGACGAGATCGCCGCGGCGGACGCCGCGTCCTCCCTGCCGGGCGACAACCGGAACGCGCTGCGGATCGCGGCGCTCGCCGACGCGGGCGTATCCACTCTCGGGAACGCGACGGTCTCCGGATATTACGCGGGGCTCGTGACGTCGGTCGGCTCGATGGCGGCGGACGCCTCGGACCTGCAGACGTTCGACGCGAACCTCCACACGGAGCTCGCCAACCAGCGCGATTCCGCGTCGGGCGTGTCGCTCGACGAGGAGGCGACGAGCCTCATCGTCTATCAGCGGGCCTTCGAGGCGGCGGCGCGCCTGATCTCGGTCACGGACGAGCTCCTCCAGACGGTGCTCTCGTTATGAGGATCTCCACGCAGCAGATGTATCGCCAGTCCACCGACTCCCTGATGCGGTCGCTCTCGGAGCTGTACCGGCTGAACGAGCAGATCTCCTCGGGGAAGCGGATCAACAAGCCGTCGGACGACGTGACGGGGATCTCCCGGGCGATGGACTACAAGGTATCCATCGCCGCGGGCGAGCGGTACCTGGGCAACGTCTCCGACGCGACGAGCGCCATCACGGCCGCGGAGTCCGCGCTGTCCTCGGTCAACACCGCCCTGACCCGGGTGCGGGCGCTGGCGGTCCAGGGGGCGAGCGATTCGACGGGGGCGTCCTCCCGGGCGGCGCTCGCGGAGGAGGTCGGCCAGCTCCGGGACCAGATCCTGTCGCTGGCCAACAGCAAGGCCGGGAGCCGGTACCTCTTCTCGGGCTTCCGGACCGACGCTCCCGCGTTCGACGCTTCCTACGCCTACCAGGGCGACGCAGGGGCGGTCAACATGGCGGTCGGCGACGGCGTGCTGATTCCGAAGAACGTCACCGGGGCGGCCGCCTTCGGGTATTCCCTTTCGTCGGAGGAGGTCGTCGAGATCGCCGACGGGCGCTATGCCCACTACATTCCCGGAAGCGGTACGACGATCACGGTCGAGATCCGCGATTCCGACGACACGACGGTCCTAGATTCGTTCTCCTTCGACAACGCGATGGAGATGACCGACCTGCTGTGTTCGGCGATGGAGGGAAACGACACGCTGAGGATCTCCGCGCTGCTCTCGCCGATCGACGCCATGGAGGATCATGTGAACAACGTCCGGGCCGACCTGGGCGCGCGGCTCAACCGGCTCGAGGACCAGGGGACGCGGCTCGAGGACCGGAATCTCCTGACCGAGGAATCGCTCGCCTCCGTGGAGGGCGCGGACATCGTCGCGACCGCCAGCGACCTCGCCAAGGCGGGCACGGTGCTCGAGGCGATCCAGGCGGCGACGGCGAAAATGCTCTCGCAGTCGCTCCTCGATTTCCTCGACTGACGGGAATCGCTGTATACTGACGCCGCAGGAGGAGGATAGACACAGGAAGGGACAGGGGGGGGAATGCTCGTTCTGACAAGGAAGTCGGATGAAGCGTTCAAGATCGGCGACGACATCACGGTGACGGTGCTGGCCATCCGCGGGAACCAGGTGCAGATCGGCATCAGCGCGCCCCCCGCCGTCCGGATCTACCGGGCGGAGATCTACGAGAAGATCAAGTCGGAAAACATCGTGTCGTCCGGGCTGACGCCCGACGATTTCAGGAAGCTGAAGGACAAGGTGAAATAGATGGTCTCTTTCGCGACGTCCCGGTTCGGTCCCCTCGAAGTCGGCGAAGACAGGATCATCCGCTTTCCGGTCGGCCTGCTCGGGTTTCCCGCCCTGAACCGGTACGTCCTCATCGATTATAAGGACACCCCGCTGAAATGGCTCCAGTCGGTGGAGGATCCCGATGTCGCCTTCATCGTGACGGACCCGAAGACGATCGCGGGCGACGGGGAGATCACCCTCGGCGAGGACGTCGTGCGGTTCCTCCAGATCGAAAGCGAGGAGGAGCTGGCGGTCCTTTTGATGTTGCGGGTCGAAGGCGACAAGGTCATCGCGAACCTCAACGGTCCCCTCGCGATCAATTCCAACCGCATGCTCGGAGTGCAGGCCGTCATCGACAGGGCCTGAACGCCCCGTGTTCCCCTTTCCGTTTCCCCCCGTTTTCCCCGGATCCCTCCCCAGGATCGACGGCATCGCCCGGATCGAGAACGCGCTGACCTTCGCGGCCTCTTCGGGAGGCGCCCTTCGGCTGAAGATCGGCGACGTCGTCAAGGCCGACGTGCTGACCCTCATGGCCGACGGGACCGTATCGATCCGCATCACGAAGGAGTCCGGGGAAAGCGCCGTCGTGTCCGCCCGGACGCGGGTCCCCCTCGACGCGGGGGAGTGCGTCCTCCTCAAGGTGACCGACGGGGACGGCGAGATCTCGCTGCAGTTCCTCGGAACGGCCGACCGGGAGAGCGGACGGTCGCCGGACCCGGCCGGGACCCGGGCGCCGGCCTCCGATGCGAGGCGGGCGCAGCAGACGTTCCGCGCCTTCCCCGAATCCGTGAAGTCGGCGATCCCGGGCTTCTCCCGCCTGGAAGGCGCTCCCGGCATGGAGCGGCTCACGGGCGAGGGCCTGAGGGAGGCGGTGGAGGGGTCCGGTGTTCTGCTCGAGACGAAGCTCGCCCTGGAGGCGGAAGGCGTTCCCCGGTCGGCCGACCGGAAGGAAGCGCTATTGCGCGTCGGCCAGGCGATGCGGGAGCTCGGCGGCTCGGCGGCGGTGCGGGGGTCGGGGATCAGCCCGGGAGAGACGGCGGTGAAGGTCGACGGGATGCTCTCCACGATCGAGTCGTACCAGGTCTCCTCCGCCGTCCACGGCGTCCTCCACGCCCCGCTCGCGCTCGATTGGGAGGAGCTCGAGGACGGCGAGATCCTGTTCCGGAGGAGGGACCGGGGGAAGGGGCAGTCGTACACGTGCACGATGAACCTCGACCTGGCCCCCATCGGAAAGCTGGCGGTCTCGGTGACGATGTACGACGGCTCCTTCTTCGTCTCGCTTTCTCCCGAAAGCGAGGAGACCCGCGCCCTCCTGGCCTCGCGCTCCGATGAGGTCGGGAAGCGGTTCCGGGAGGCGGGGCTGGCCCTTTCGGCGCTCGCGGTCCAGCGGCGGGAGCGCGTCGCGTTCGGCGTCCCCTCCGCGGACGGGATCGACCTGGAGGCATGAACATGAAGAACGGGCCCCGGGAGGCGGCGGCGCTGCGGTACGAGCGGGGGAAGGACGCCGCCCCGAAAATCGTCGCTAAGGGAAAAGGGGCGGTTGCCGATAAGATCCTCGAGACCGCGCGGAGGCACGGGATCCCGATCCGGGAGGACCGGGAGCTGGTCCGGGTGCTCGCTTCGCTCGACCTGTACCGCGAGATCCCGCCCGACCTTTACAAGGCGGTCGCGGAGATCCTTGCGTTCGTCTATTCCATGAACCGGGGTGCGGGGAAGCCGGCGCCGTAGGGAAAGAGGGGGCGAGGGGCGGCATGTCGTACAAGGTTTACGTATACGGGTCCCGGAAGGCGTTCCCCGCCGAGGGGCTGGCCGTCGGGACCCGTCTGCCGTTCGACGTCTTCATCAACGAGGGGAACGTCTTCACCAAACTGTACTCCGCGGGGACCCTTTACGGCCCCGGGGAGAGGGCCGAGCTCCGGCGCGCCGGCGTCGGCGAGGTGTACGTCGACGCGCGCGACGCCCGGGAGCTCGACCTGTACCTCCACAGGACCTCCGTCGAAACGCCCGCGAATCCCGAAGACCCCGAGACGGTGCAGGAATACATCGCGCACAAGCAACAGTACTACCAGATCGACCGGACCTTCCTGGTCCAGGGGAAGCGGGTCGATTTCGGGATCTACCGGCTCTACGACCTGCGGCTCACGCCGCTGGTTGACCCGTCGGAGCAGGGCTTCGGGACCATTCCCGGCGGGCTCGCGGCGATGCGCGGGGACTTCGTCATCCGGAACGAGGACATCGCGCGGTATCAGCTTTTTCTGGATTCCGTCGTGTCGGACATGGCGCGCGACGCCGCCTCCGGGGAGGAAAAGCAGAAGATCCAGGCGGTCGCCATCAAGGAGAAGTCGAAGACGATCGTCAAGGACCTGCTGGAGAACCCCCGGAGCGGGGAGAACATCAAGAAAGGCATGAAGATCGTCTCCGACCTGACGGAGTGCATCCTGAGCAACCAGGACATCCTGTTCGACCTCATCATGCTGAACAGCTACGACCAGTACACCTATACTCACTCGGTGAACGTCGCCGTTCTCTGCGCCGGCATCGGGGTCGCCTGCGGCCTGGCCCGTAGCGACGTGCACGTTCTCGGTATCGGGGCGCTGCTCCACGACGTCGGGAAGAGCGCGATCCCGGCAGAGATCCTGAACAAGCCCGGCCGGCTGAACGAGCGGGAGTACGAGATCATGAAGACCCACGTCGTCGAAGGGGCGAAGACCTTCGACGCCTCCGACGCTGTCCCCGCGGAGTCCCGCATGGTCGTCCTCCAGCACCACGAGCGGCTTTCCGGCACGGGGTATCCCAACCGGCTCACGGGAGGGGAGATCTCGCTCTTCGGCCGGATCTGCGCGATCGCCGACTGCTACGACGCGATGACGACGAACCGGCCGTACAAGGACGCCGGGACGCCGTTCCAGGCCCTGATGCAGATGAAGGTGGAGCGGCAGAGCTACGATTCCGCCATCCTGGACGGCTTCATCCGGATGCTCGGGAAGACGCAGGCGGCGCGCACGCGGGCAGCGGTCTGAGGGTGGTGGCCGCCTGGGGGGAAATCCCCAGCGCCTCCAGGTTGGCCAAGGCGTCCCCGAGGCTGCCGTCCAGCGAAAGGGCGATCCGGAAGCACTCCGCCGCCTCCCCCTTTTTCCCGAGGCCGTCGAGGATCACCCCGAGGTTGTTCCAGTTCGTCGCGTTCCCCGGATGCTTTCGCGCGATGTCGCGGGCCAGGCGCAGTGCGGAGGCGGTCTCTCCCGAGAGGTAGAGTCTCTCGACTCTCCCGACCAGGTCGGCCTCCCGGTTCCCCATACCCACCGCGGCGGAGCATCTCCGGCAAAGCGAGAGCGGTTCCCCTTCTTCTTCCAGCGATCTCAGAACCGACCGGGAGGCCGTGCTCTCCAGCAGTTCCACGTACTCCTGAACGGCCAGATTCCCCAGGATGTGCTCCATGTTGTAGTCCATGCAGCAAAGGAGCACGGTCCCGTCGGGAAGGAGAACGTTGTGGTTCAGGCGGTCTCCCGCACGTCCGCAGGTGATCCGCCCCGCGTGCGAACAGGCCTGCAACCCGCTCTCCCGCACGTTCCCGGCGCGGTCGATCAACGTGTCGAAGACGGGGAACGCGCCGTCGACGATCGGACGGACGGACGGGTGCAACGGCCCGTGGCAGGAGAACTGGCGCTCCCCCGTGACGTTCAACGGATGCCGCACGACCCGATCGAGCAGCCCCAGGTATACGTCGTTTACCGGAAGGTCGGAATTGCCGAGCGCGTCCGGGACATGGATCACGAAGTAGTCGTATTCGACCTCCCGGAGAGCGTCGAAATCCCGGTGCGTCATCCCCTTCAGCGTGGTGTAAACTGCGATCTTCCGCCCCTCCTCCGCAGCGTGCAGCAGCATGCGGGTGCACTCGGGGTGGGTCCACGGCTCGGCCATCCCCGAGAAATCGATCCGCACCCCGGGGGGGATCTTCCGCAGGCAATCGCGGAACAGGTCGAAGCTCATTTTCGGGACGCCGGACATGCCTCGGTACCGGGCGACGAGCCGGCCCTGCGGGCAGTACCGGCAGCGCACCCCGCAGCCGACGACCGTCGTGATCTCCATCGTTCCGTGGTCCATGCCCGCTCCCGTCCCCCCGCCTTCCGCCCTACCAGATCTTCAGGATCTCCCGCTCGACGCGGAGCGCCCTCCGGTCGTACCAGCCCTCCCGGACGAGCCGGCCCACCGTCTCCTCGCCCAGGACCTTCTCGGACAGCGAGAACGTCTGGTAGGAGAGGATCTGGAGGCGGGCCGCGTCGGGGTCATACAGGTGCAGCCCGGCGGGATCGCAGAGGAAGTCGTGGCCCCTGTCCTCGATGTGGTCGTACTGCCGGTGCCAGCCGTGCTCCCGCTCCGCCGGGGAGAACCGGCGCTTCCTGTCCTCGAACACCTTCTTCTCGCCGTGGCGCTGCCCCCGGACGGGATAGTGCCTCAGGAGGAACCGGGTGGGGAAGATCCTGCGCCCCTCGAAAAGGATGTCGTGCCCGCCGCTCTCGACGATCTCCGGCCGTACCCCGAGGTTCTTCCACGCCTTGACCTGGGCGTGGCTGGCGTGCTCGGGCAGCGGAAGGTAGTGCTTCATGTGCTCGCGGACGTCGGTGCCGGGGACGAACCCGTCGTCCACGGGCTTGAAGTTGAAGACGGCGAACTGGAGGGCGTTGTAGCCCATGGCGTCCGCGACCCGGATCGCCTCCTTCAGGGTGAGGCCGGGCCAGGGCGATTCGCGGAACTCGTCCGCGTCGTGATGGATGAACCAGTCGGCCCGAAGCGTCGCCGCGACCTCCTCCTTCCTCCGGAGGATCTCCTTCCACGCGTACCGGTGCCGCAGCTCCGCCGGGTACCCCGCGTCGTCGGGGAACCGCTCGATGCGGATCAGCCCCTTGCCCAGCCAGGCGGAGGCCTGCGCGACCGTGTCGTCGGTGGAGCAGTTGTCGATGAGGTAGACCTCGATCCCCTGCGCGATCAGGTCGCCGATCGCGTGCCGGATCACGTCGCCCTCGTTGTACGCGGCGACGATCGCCACGACGCGGAAGCCGTCGCTCCCCGGCGCGGCTTCCTTCGTCGCGGGGGCGCCTTCCCCCATCGCCTCGAGGTTGGCCGACGCGTCCGCCAGTCCGGGGTCCAGGGAAAGGGCGATGCGGAGGCATTCCCTCGCCTCGTCGGTCTTTTCCAGGCGGTTCAGGATCACGCCGAGGTTGTTCCAGTTCGTCGCGTTCCGCGGATGCCTTTTCGCGATGTCGCCGGCGAGGGTCAGCGCGGGGAGGAGCTCCCCGGCGCCGAACAGCTCCTCGACCCGGGCGACCGACGCCTCTTCTTCGCTTAAGGGCGCCGCGGGCCGCCGGAAAGGGAAGATCGCCGATTGGAGCGCTTTCTCCATGTTCGCCAGCTCCTCGAGGCGTTCGCCTCCGATCGATGCGCCGGACGCCGGGAGCGCCCAGCCGATAAAATCGCCGAGGACCGGGTCCGGTTGCGGCAGGAAGCGGACGACCCATTGCCGGCACCGGTGCCAGAAGTCGAAGAGGCCGCGGTACAGCACCCAGTCCATGGGGACCGGATCGTGCCAGCGCCATTCGTCGTCGATGTAGCGAAGCGCGCCGGACGGGTCCAGGATCAGGTTCCCCGGCTGGCAGTCGATATGGTCGGGCGGGAGGAGCTCCGTTCCCGGGAGCGCGCGCCCGCGCAGATAAGCGACCCACCGTGCGACGAGACGCACGAGCTCCTCCCCCCCGTCGTCGCGCCGGGCCGCACGCAGCATCTCCAGAAAGAGCGACCTGCCTCCGGGGATGAAGGGGATCCCCTGCTCCGCCGAAAGCGTCACCGGCGAATCCGGGAGCGGCGGGTGGTCGCCCGCCCGCGCCTTGGAGAGGACGGGGGCCCCGTTCTTCACGGCGAGGGTTGTGACGGTCCGGAACTCCGGGGAGCGAAGGAGATTGAACCGCTGTGCGACGAAGTCCGGCCGCCGGACCGGCGAGTCCGCGCCGATCGGTTTCGCCGCAGCCAGGAGGAGGAACGAGTTGGAGAATTCCGGGAGCAGGCCGGCGTCCGCCGCGGAGCAGAGGGCGAGCTGATCGCTGAAATGGTGCTCCCGCTCACGGGTGTAGTCCCGGAACGGCTCCCCGCACCAGTCGACCAGGTTGTACTCCCGGCATTCCCGCGCCGAGGCGAAGCGTGCGTTGAGGAAGGAGGAGGGGAGCTTGTAGTCCGGGAAGGGGAGAAGCAGCTCGGTCTCCGGGAGGCCGCACCGCTCCGCCAGCTCCACGAGCTCCCGCCGGCCGAAGGTGCGCGGGCCGCCGGGGGCGGGATATCCCTCGATGCCGGAAAACGGCTTTCCCAGGTGGTCCTCGGTGCATCCCGAAAAATACTTCATGCCCAGCCTGTTCTCGATGGCGACGACCAGCACGCCGTCCGGCGCGAGGAGCCCCCGGGCGAACCGGAGCGCCCCCTCGAACGGGTCCCCGGCCCGCCGCCAGTACATGCCGGCGTATTCGAGGACCCCGATCAGCGTCACGATGTCGAACGGCCCCTTGGGATCCATGTCGTCGAAGTTGCAGGCGACGACCTCGACGTTGTCCAGCTCCCTGCAGCGCATCCGGGCGAGCCGCGCCCGGACGGGGCTTCCCTCGACCGCGACGACGCGTCCGGCGCTTTCGCCGAGGTATCGGGTGACCGCGCCGCACCCGCATCCCAGCTCCAGCACCCTGGCGTCCTTTCCGATCCCCAGTGGCCGGAGGATATTGGCCCGGAGCGGTGAGAGGTGATATTCCGATGGCCAGTCCCTGATGGCCAGCTGCAGCTCCCGGGAGCAGGACGAAAGGTCGGCCGCCCCCTCCAGGGTCTGCCGGAGATACGCTTCCGGCGCGTCGCCGTCGGAATACGCGATCGGGTCCTCGACGAGAGGATGCCAGACGCCGTCGCGAAGCAGGAAGTCTTCGGGAAAGCGTTTCATCGGTTGAAGCGTACCGCCGGCCTCATGGTCCTTCCCTCCGCGAATCGGGAATGTCGAAATAGGCAGCAAATTGCATGCCCAATATTTTTTTCATATTTATAGGATACTTGCAGCAGACGAGGCCGGGAGGAACGACGGCGGCAGTCGGTTTTTTGACGTAGGTTTGCGGTCGTCTCCGGATTGACGCCGGAAGGGGCTCCGGTCGCCCGGGAATTTCCTAAAGGTTTGGGGGGCCCAACCGATAAATAAGTGCAGAGGCCGTTCGAGACTAAGGCTGGGGAGGAGGGGGGAAACGGACGCCGGGGGATGGGACCGGCGATACAGCCGAAACGCTCGCGGGCCGAAGAGGCCGCGGCTTCGAGACCGGGCATGGACGCCCGAAAAAAAATTCATGGAGGAATGAACCATGGCTCTTGTCATCAACACCAACATCGCTTCCCTGTCCGCGCAGAGAAACCTGGCCGCGAACAATGCCCAGCTCGGCACCTCGGTGCAGCGGCTGTCCTCGGGCCTCCGCATCAACAGCGCGAAGGACGACGCCGCCGGGCTGGCGATCTCCGAAAAGCTGCGGTCCCAGATCCGCAGCATCTCGGTCGCGATCCGCAACTCCCAGGACGGCATCTCCATGGCGCAAACCACCGAGGGCGGCCTCTCGGAAATGGGGAACATCCTCGGCCGTATGCGGGAACTGGCGGAGCAGGCCGCGAACGGCACCCTCGGCAATGCCGAGCGGATCACCCTGGACAAGGAATACCAGCAGCTGAAGACCGAGATCGACCGTATCGCCAACGCCACCGAGTTCAACGGCGCGAAGCTGCTGGACGGCTCGATGAGCACGACCGGCGTCACCCTGCAGGTCGGGTTCCAGAACGTGGCGGCCAACGACCGGATCACCTTCTTCAGCGGCATGGCGGCCGTCAACTCCTCCAAGCTCAGCCTGATGGCGGACATCAGCACGGTGGCGCACGCCCAGTCGAACCTCGACATGGTCACCAGCGCCATCGGCACGGTCGCGGCGGCCCGCGGCGAGCTCGGCGCCGTCATGAGCCGGCTGGAATCCACGATCTCGAACCTGCGGGTCACCTCGGAGAACCTCACGGCCGCGGACTCGGCGATCCGGGACGCGGACTTCGCGTACGAAGCGGCGCAGTTCACGAGGAACCAGATCCTCGTCCAGGCCGCGAACGCGATGGTGGCCCAGGCCAACGTGCTGCCGCAGGCGGCTCTCCAGCTTCTGCAGTAAGGACGTAGACGATCGGGGGGAGGGGGTCTCCCCTTCCCCCCGGTGACGGGTGGCTCAAATGGACGTGAAGACCGACATCATCGTGCCCGCATCCCCGCTGCCGGCTTCGTCCCTGCCCGCGGCCGGCGGAAGGGCCGCGGCCCCGGAAAGGGGCGCGGCAGGGAAGGAGCCGGATTTCGCCACGGTCCAGGAAGTGCTGCGCGATGCCCTGAACGTGGAGCCCGTGGCGGACCGCAAGCTGCGCATCGAATTCGAGAAGGAGCTTCACCAGATCGTGGTCAAGGTGTTCGACAAGGATACCGGGGAGCTGGTCCGCCAGATCCCGATGCCGGAGGAAATCTCGATCGCGAAGGGCCTTCGGGAGGCGATCCGGCGGATGGCCGGCGACCAGACCGGCATCGCCGTGTCCCAGGAGGTCTGATTGTCCACATTCTCGGTCAGCGGACTGATCTCGGGGATCGACTACAACTCGATGATCGAGCAGATCATCGAGCTGGAGCGGCAGCCGATCGAGCTGAAGGAGACCCGGCAGAAGGCGTACCAGACCAAGATCAGCAAGTACGGAGAGCTGTCGTCGAAGCTGGACGCCCTGAAAACAGCGGCGGACGGGCTGAGAACGTCGACCGCATTCTACGCCCGGGAGGCGGAAGCGAGCGACGGGACCGTCCTCAACGCGACGGCGTCCAGCTCGGCGACGGAGGGGAACTACGCGATCGTCGTGACCCGCCTCGCGCAGGCGCACCGGATCGCCTCGTCGGCCGTGGCGGCCGCGACGACCGTGGTGGCCTCCGGCGCGGGGAATTTCAGCTTCCAGGTCGGCGGCGGGGCGACGGTCACCGTGGCCGTCGACGCGACGACGACCCTGGAGAACCTGGCCGCCGCGATCAACACCGCCACGGACGACGCGGAAGCGAGCGTCATCAACGACGGCACCGGATACCGGCTCGTCCTCAAAAGCGTCGCCTCCGGCGCCGCGAACTCCATCACGGTGACGGAGAACGCCACCTCGCTCGGGCTGCCCACCGGCCCGGTCGCGGGGGGACAGGTGCTCCAGGCGGCACAGGACGCCGCGTTCACCGTGGACGGGCTGCCGATGACCCGCAGCACCAACACCGTGGAGGGCGCGATCGAAGGGGTGTCGTTCACCCTGAAGAAGGAGGGGAGCTCCTCCCTCTCCGTGACGAACGACACGGAAGCCATCCGGGAGAAGATCGAGGCGTTCGTCTCCGCGTACAACGGCGTCGTCACTCTGGTTTCCGACAACGTCGCGTACGACTCGGAGAGCGGAACCGCCAGCGCGTTCACGGGAGAGTCCACCGCGAGGGATGTCGTGAGCCGCCTGCAGTCGATCGTCGGGGGCCGCGTCACAGGCCTTTCGGAGGAGCTGCGCGTCCTCTCGCAGATCGGGATCAAGACGGAGAAGGACGGGACGCTGACCGTCGACGAGGCCGTCCTGTCCGACAAGCTCGTTTCCGACCTGGCCGGCGTGTCA
>JBFLWB010000125.1 GCA_040758155.1 Thermodesulfobacteriota bacterium | reverse complement strand
CCTTCAGTTCCTTTCCGCGTCATATATTGCCGAATTGCTTAAGGAATCCAGGAGCGTCCTCGACGCGGCCCTCGACGCCGGCCTGTCCGGGCCCGGACGGCTGCACGACCTCGTCGTGAATGTCCACGCGGTCACCCCGGGACAGTTGAAGACCGGAGGCGAGGGGGTAACCATCCGGTACGGCGTTCACCAGGGCCCGTTCGGGCGGTATTTCCTTGCGTCGACGGACCGGGGGATCTGCGCCCTTTCCTTCCTCCGGGGAACGGACGCCTCGCGGGAGATCCGGGAGCTTCGGAAGACGTGGGGGCGGGCGAGGATCGTGGAGGACTCGCCCGCGACGAAACCGCTCGCGGAGCGGATCTTCTCCCGACCGGGAAAAGCGGTCGGCGCCCCACTGAGCGTGGTCGTGAAGGGCACCAACTTCCAGGTCAAGGTGTGGGAGGCGCTCCTCCGCATCCCGCCGGGATACGTTCTCTGCTACGAGGATCTCGCCGTCCGGGTCGGGTCGCCGCGCGCCGTGCGGGCGGTCGGGACCGCCCTCGCGCGGAATCCCGTGTCGTTCCTCGTTCCCTGCCACCGGGTGATCCGGAAGACGGGTGCGCTCGGGAATTACGGCGGGGGCGCGGTCCGCAAGAAGGCGATGCTGGCCTGGGAAGCGGCGCTGTTCCGCGGGAAGGATCCCGAATGACCGTCGCCCCGAACGGACAGCGACGAAACTATACCTGGATCAGGCTTCTCCTCCTCCTGGCCGCCCTCGGCGGGCTGGGGACGCTGCTGTACCACTCCGGGTGGGTCCACTTCTTCCTCGACCGCGAACGGCTGACCCGCTTCCTCGAATCGCTCGGGATGTGGAGCTTCGCGGGATTCATCCTCCTGCAGATCTTTCAGGTCATCGCGGCGCCGATTCCGGGGGAGGTCTCCGGTTTCCTGGGGGGATACCTCTACGGCCCGTTCCTCGGCGTCGTTCTGAACACGATCGGGCTGACGGCGGGCTCCATCGTCGCCTTCCTCCTCGGGAGGATGCTCGGAAGGCCGGCGGTCAACCGGCTGGTCGACCCGAAAACCATGGAGCGATTCGACTTCCTGCTCCACCACAAGGGGAAATTCCTGGTGTTCCTCCTCTTCCTCCTGCCGGGGTTCCCCAAGGATTACCTCTGCTACATCCTCGGACTGGGCCATCTCACCCTGGTGGAGTTCACGGCGATCTCGGCGTCGGGCCGCCTGCTCGGGACGCTGATGCTCACCTTCGGGGGATCCTTCCTGCGGCAGCAGAAGTACATGGAGCTGTCGCTGCTGACCGGGGCGGCGGTCGTCGTCGTGTTCCTGGCGCTGGTCTACAAGGACACGCTGGAGCGCTGGCTGAAGATCCTCCACGACAAGGCGAAGCGGAAATGATACGGTGCACGCATGGCCAAGGATGACCTTGCGAACGTCGAAGGCACCGTGACCGAAGCGCGCGGCGGAGGGACCTTCGTCGTCCGGCTGGAGAACGGCCAGACCCTCACGGCCAAGCTCGGCGGCGGGATGAGGCGGTTCCGCATTCGCGTCATCGTCGGCGACCGGGTCACCGTCGGCGTGTCTCCATACGACCCCTCCCACGGATTGATTCTTTTCAGAAGCAAGAACGGATCGTAGCAAGGAACCGGTTGATATTCGTCCGGATTTGTGCGATGAATAGTTCCGACATGGGGAGGACCATGGGTCGGGCTTCGACTCGATTCGGCGCGACGGGTTTCGTCGTCCTCGCGGTGGCGTTCACGATGATCGTGTCCCTCACCGGGTCGGGGGGATATGTTTTCCTTCAAGAAGGATCCGGAAAGGCCTTGAGCGTCGCGGTGCCCATCCCCGACGCCCGTCACCCCGGGGAATCGGGAGAGGACGAGGCGGACCCCCACGGGACCGGCGGCATAACCATCGGCCTGGAGGCGCTCGGAGAGTCGTTCGCCCCGGTGTTCCCGCCCCCCTCCGACGGAGGCTACGTTTCCTCCTCATCCACGAGTTTCCTGCGCCCCCCGGACCTTCCGGGGATCTATCGGCCTCCGATCTCCTGATCTCCCATACGTAGCCGTACCGCCGACCGACCGACGAACGGAAACGGTGCCCGGCCGCCGCACCGGCAACAAGTCCGGGCAGCAGTCTCCTCGTTTTCCCCCGCCGGGGGCGAACGATGGAGGGAAAGGCAGATGCCGCTGTGGAGGACAAGATGAAAACCTACACGTATACGGTGCTGTTGGCCCCGAAGGCGGATGGCGGCTACCGGGTGAAATGCCCCGCACTGCCCGGTGTCCGCGCATACGGCGAGACTCGCAAGGAGGCGATCCAGAACATCCGGATCTCCATCAGCCACAAGCTCGACACGCTGATCGCGAACGGGCGGCGCATCCCGGAGGACGGCGACTGCGCCCACGGGGCCGGCCGATAACCGGTAACGGGAGCGTGCGGATTTCGGTTTGGGGGGGGCCCGCCGGCGCCGCCGGGCGCGTGGGCGGCCACCTCTCAATAGCCCTTCCGGATCCTCCCGACCGCTTCGGTCACGTTGTCGCGGCTGCCGAAGGCCGACAGCCGGAAGAACCCCTCCCCCGAAGGGCCGAAGCCGCTTCCGGGGGTCCCCACTACGTGGCATTGCGTGAGCAGCCTGTCGAAGAAGGCCCACGACGACAGGCCGTCCGGCGTTTTCAGCCAGATGTAGGGCGCGTTGACGCCTCCGTACACCTTGAACCCCGCCGCGCCCAGCCCTTCCCGGATGACCGCCGCGTTTCCCATGTAGTAGTCGATGGTCTCCTTCGTCTGGCGCCATCCCTCGGCCGTGTAGACCGCCGCCGCGGCCCTCTGGACCGGGTAGGACACGCCGTTGAACTTCGTGGTCTGCCGGCGGTTCCACAGGCGGTTCAGAGGGACCGCCTCCCCGGAGGGGGTCTTCGCCGCGACGCCTTCCGGCACCACTGTGTGGGCGCACCGGACACCGGTGAAGCCGGCCGTCTTGGAGAAGCTGCGGAACTCCACGGCGCACCGCTCCGCCCCCTCGATCTCGTAGATGGAGTGCGGGTAGCCGGCCTCCGTGATGAACGCCTCGTAGGCGGCGTCGTAGAAGATCACGACGTCGTTGGCCAGCGCGTAGTCGACCCACGCCTTGAGCTGCCTGCGGTCCGCGACCGCGCCGGTGGGGTTGTTGGGGGAGCACAGGTAGACGATGTCCGCCTTCTCCCGGGGGATGCCGGGGAGGAAGCCGTTCTCCTCCGTGCACGGCAGGTAGACGATCCCCTGGTAGTATCCACGCTCGTCGGGGGGGCCGGAGCGGCCGACCATCACGTTGGTGTCGTTGTAGACGGGGTAGACCGGATCGGCGATCGCCACCTTGTTCTCGAGGGCGAAGATATCGAGGATGTTGGCGGTGTCGCACTTGGAGCCGTCGGAGATGAAGATCTCGGAGCGCTTGAGGCGGACGCCCAGCGGCGCGTACGCTTTTTCGATCAGGGCGTCGATCAGGAAATCGTACCCCTGCTCCGGTCCGTACCCCATGAAGGTCTTCTCTTCCCCGAGCTCAAACACCGCGTCGTGGAACGCCTTGAGGACGGCGGGCGGCAGGGGGCGCGTGACGTCTCCGATTCCCAGCCGGATGATCTTCGCGGAAGGGTTCGCTTCCGCGAACGCCCTTACCCGGCGGCCGATCTCGGGAAAGAGATAGCCGGCCTTCAGCTTCAGGTAATGCTCGTTGACGCGCGCCATGGGCACGGATCCTCCGGAAAGAGATGAAATCCGTTTCTGGAAATTACCACGTTCCGCTACCGGTCGAGACGTTCCACGCGAAGGAGCGCTACAATCGTCTTTCCGTCGCGGATCCCGTCGTCTTCGCGCGCCATCCGCAGCGCCTCCTCCAGCGGGAGCCGCACCGTCTCGATCTCCTCGTAATGCTCCGGGTCGGGGGCGTCCTGGCGAAGCCCTTTGCCGAGGAACAGGTGGATCGTCTCGTCGAACACGCCCGGAGACGGGTGGAACAGGCCGAGGGGCAGGATCGTCTCCGCGGCGAGGCCGGTCTCCTCGATCAGCTCCCGGCGGCCGCAATCCGCGGGATCCTCGCCCGGCTTCAGCCTTCCCGCCGGGATCTCGAGCAGCATCCTCCCCACCGCGGGGCGAAGCTGCCGGATCAGGGTGACCGTGCCGTCGTCGTGCAGCGGCAGAACGCCGACCCCGCCGGGGTGCCGCACGACCTGGAAGACGTGCCACCCCTTCGCGCCGATCCGGACCTCCATCTGCTCGACGTTCACCACCAGCCCCGTGAAGAGGATCGAGCGTCCGCGGGTCTCCATCGGGCCGCTCATGCCGCGTATCCGAGCACCGCGGCGAAGTGGAACGCGGTCCCCGCGATCACGAAAAGATGCCACACGAAATGGCCGTACCGGAGCCGCTTCGCCGCGTAGAACGCCGCCCCCGCCGTGTAGGCGAGGCCGCCCGCCGCCAGCAGGAGCAGCCCGCCCGGAGGCATGCGCTGCCACAACGGCTTCGCCGCCGCGATGACGAGCCAGCCCATGGACAGGTACAGGGCCATGGAGGCCTTCGGGAACCGGACTCCCCCGAACGCGGTCAGCGCGATGCCGGCGAAGGCGATGCTCCATACCAGCCCCAGGAGCGTCCAGCCCCACGCCCCCCGGAGGACGCCGAGGGTGAACGGAGTATAGGTGCCGGCGATCATGAGGAAGATCGCCGCGTGGTCGAGGGCCCGGAAGACCGATTTCGCCCGGTTCCGCGGCAGGGCGTGATAGATCGTGGAGACGAGATACAGAAGGATCGTCGCGGAAGCGAAGATGGCCGCGCCCGCGATTCCCGCCGCATCGCCCCGGTGGACCGCCTCCAGGAGCAGGAACGGGGCGGCGACGACCGAGAGGAGGAACCCGGCGCCGTGGCTGATGCTGTTGGCGATCTCTTCCCCCGGGAACTGCGCGCGCTGCGTCGTGTCTGCGGCCATGGATCAGGTTTTATCCGATACGGGACGGATGTCAAGCGGCGCGTCGGTATGCGAGGCGAGGAAGCGGCGGAACCCTTCGGCGGCAGGGCTTAAAGGGTTGTCCCGGGCGCACAGCATGTAGATCGGGCGGCGGAGGTTGAGGTCGGAAACCCGGACGGTGCACAGGTGGCCGAGCATGACCTCGAGCGTCACCGCCCGGGAAGAGACGATGGAGATGCCCAGGTTCGCCGCCACCGCCTTCTTGATGGCCTCGGTGCTTCCGAGCTCCATCGCGTGCCGCAGCGAAACGCCCGCCTTCCGCAGCTCCTCCTCCATGATCTCCCGCGTGCCGGACCCCCTCTCCCGGAGGATGAACATGTCTTCGGAGAGCAGCCGCGCCTCCACCGATTCCCGGTCCGCCAGCCAGTGGTGGGGAGAGACGATCAGCATCAGGTCGTCCTCGAGATAGGTCTCCATGGAGAAATCCGATTCGGGAACGGGAGGCCCCGTGAAGCCGATGTCCGCCGTTCCTTCGTTGATCCCCCGGAGCACCTTCTCCTTGTTCGAGATCTCCAGCGAGATCTCGATGCCCGGGTACTGCGCCTTGAACTCCCCCAGCACGTCCGGAATCATATAGATCCCGATGGTGCTGGCGGCGCTGATGCGGAGATGCCCCCTCACCAGTCCCTTCAGGCGGTCGATCTCCCCGCGCGCCTCAGATACGAGCTGGAGGATCCGGACGGCGTATTGCTGGAGGACCTTGCCGGCCTCGGTGAGGAGGAGGAACCGGCCCTTCCGGAGGAATAGGGGGGTCCCCAGCGAATCCTCAAGCGCAAGGATCTGCCGGGAAACCGCCGGCTGGGAGAGGTGGAGTTCCTTCATGGCCTTGGAAATCCCGCGGTTCCGCGCGACGGCCAGGAAGGTGCGGAGGCTGTGGATGTTCACATGCATACGCGGCGCTCCTGTTTATAGTATTACAATTATGCATAGTTTCAATTAAAAATATGCATTTCCATTATATAAAAACAGCGTGTTAAAAATACACTACGAACGAGGTGACCCATGATCGCCGGGAAGCTGGAAGCCAAAGACATCATGATCCGCAAGGTGCACACGGTGCGGCCGACCGATCCGCTGTGGAAGGTGATCGACACCATCTGCCGGAAGAAGGTCAGCGGGGTCCCCGTGGTGGACGCGAAGGGGGACCTGGTCGGCCTCATCTCGGAGCGCGACATCCTCTACGCAATGCATCCCGGGCCGGCGGGCGCCGCCGGGAAGGGCTTGCGGAACGTCGAAGGGCTCCTGGCGCGCGACGTCATGGTGGTCAAGGTCATCACCGGGACCCCGGGCACCGAGGCGCTCCGCCTCGCCTCCGTCATGGCGCTGCGGAAGATCCGGCGCATTCCGATCGTCGATGGAAGGAAGCTCGTGGGCATCGTCAGCCACGGGGACGTCTACCGTGCAATCTTCGGAGCGAAAAGAGGAGGAGCCAGATGAACGAGACGACCGCTTTGACGCTGCTCGGGCTGCTGGATCGCGGAGCCCCGGAGGCGCCCGCCCTGCTGGCGCCGGGCCGGGAGCCGATGACCTTCGGGGCCCTTCGGGAGGACGTCCGGACTCTCGCCGCGCGCCTCGCCGCGCTCGGCTTCGGTCCCGGGGACCGCGTCGCGATCGTGATGGAGAACGGGCCGGACATGGCCCGGACGCTCCTCGCGGCGGTTTCCTGCTGCACGGCCGTCCCGCTCAACCCGAAGTACCGTCCCGACGAGTTCGCCTTCTACTACGAGGACGGGAAGGTGAAGGGGATGATCGCCGCTCCCGGGACCTTTCCGGACGCCTACGCGTCGGTCCTGCCCGGGATGACGGTGATCCACGCAGTCTCCGGTCCGGGCGGAACGCTGCGGTTCGATCCCGTCGGCCCCGCGCGCCCCGCGCGCTTCCCGTCGGACCCGTCGCCGGACGACGTCGCGATCCTGCTGCACACCAGCGGCACCACGAAGCGGCCCAAGCGCGTTCCGATCCGCCACCGCAACCTGGCGACCTCGGCCGCCAACGTCGTCCGGGGGTACGAGCTGACCCCGAAGGACATCTCGCTGTGCGTGATGCCGCTGTTCCACGTCCACGGGATCTGCGCCTCGCTGCTGGCCCCGATGGCCGCGGGCGGCGCGGCGGTCTGCCCCGGACCGTTCGACCCGCTGCGCTTCTGGGGCTGGGTGGACGCGTTCCGCCCCACCTGGTACTCCGCCGTGCCTTCGATGCACCAGATGCTGCTGGCCCGCGCCGAGCGGAACAAGGAGATCATCCGCAGGAACCCGTTCCGGTTCATCCGGTCCTGCAGCTCCTCCCTTGCGCCGACGGTGATGGCCCGCATGGAGGAGGCGTTCGGGGCGCCGGTGCTCGAGGCGTACGGGATGACCGAGGCCGCGCACCAGATGACCAGCAACCCGCTCCCGCCGGGCGCCCGCAAGCCCGGGACGGTCGGCGTCGGCCAGGGAGTGGACGTGGCGATCATGGACGAGTCCGGAACGCTGCTTCCCCAGGGGATGCTCGGCGAGGTGGTCGTCCGCGGGGCGAACGTGGTGGACGGCTACGAGGACAACAAGGAGGCCAACGAGGGCGCCTTCGTCGACGGCTGGTTCCGCACTGGGGACCAGGGGCTGATGGACGAGGACGGCTATCTCACCATCACCGGGCGGCTGGCCGAGCGGATCAACCGCGGCGGGGAGAAGATCTCGCCGCTGGAGATCGACCACGTCCTTCTCAGCCATCCGGCGGTCGGAGAGGCGCTGGCCTTCGGGGTGCCCCACCCCGTGTTCGGCGAGGACGTGCACGCCGCGGTCGTCCTGAAGGGGCCCGCCACGGAGCAGGAGCTGCGGCGGTACTGCGCCGCGCATGTTGCGGACTTCAAGGTGCCCACCCGGATCCACTTCATGGAGTCGCTGCCGTACGTGGGGACCGGCAAGCTCCGGCGCAACGTGATGGCGAAAGCCCTCTCGCTGGCGGGATAGGGGGAGCGCATGCGGATCGCGATCGTCGGCGCAGGGGCCATCGGGGGATATCTCGCGGCGCGGCTGATCCTTTCCGGTCAGCCGGTCACCATCATCGCGCGGGGAGCCAACCTGGCCGCCATCCGCGGGAAGGGGCTCACGCTGCGGATGCCGGACGGGACGGAGGAAGTCGCGCGGCCGGCGCTTGCGACCGACTCCGCCGCCGAGGCCGGGCCGCAGGACGTGGTCATCGTCGCGGTGAAGGGGCAGCAGTTAGCGGCGCTCGCTCCGTCGCTGGCCCCCCTGCTGGGGCCGGAGACCGCCGTGGTTCCGGCGCAGAACGGTATTCCCTGGTGGTACTTCCAAAGGTATGATGGGCCGTTCGCCGGGCGGCGGCTGGAGTCGGTCGATCCCGGGGGGGCGATCTCGGAGCACATCGCCCCGGAGCGCGTGATCGGCTGCGTGACCTACCAGGCGGCCGAGCTGGACGCCCCAGGCGTGGTGCGCTTCGTCGAGGGGAACCGCTTCACGGTTGGGGAGCCGGACGGGTCGAAGTCCGAGCGGGTGGTGGCGCTGTCCAAGGCCCTTACCGCGGCCGGATTGAAATGCCGCGTTCGAACGGACATCCGGACCGAAATCTGGGTTAAACTACTGGGGAACATGACGTTCAACCCCGTCAGCGCCCTGACGCGCGCGACGCTCGGCGAGCTGATCGGGTTCGCGCCGACCCGGGAACTGGTCGCCGCGACGATGGCCGAGGCCCAGGAGGTCGCCTCCCGGCTCGGCATCGCCTTCGGCATCACCATCGAGCAGCGCATCCAGGGCGCAAGCGAGATGGGGGCCCACAAAACTTCGACATTGCAGGACATCGAGGCCGGCCGGCCGACCGAGGTCGAGTGGCTCGTCGGGGCGGTCGCCGAGGTGGGACGCTGGCTGTCGGTCCCGACGCCGAGGATCGACACGCTGTACGCCTGCCTCAAGCTCCTGGAACGGACGACGCTGGCGAAAAGGACTTCATCATAAAAGGGGGAGGGGACGCGACATGCCGAAGATGACCGCGATGGACGCCGCCGTGAGAATCCTGGAGAGCGAGGGGGTCCGGAACATCTTCGGCATCCCCGGCGCGGGGATCCTGCCCTTTTACCGCTCCCTCAAGGACCTCGGGACGATCCGGCATTACCTGTGCCGCCACGAAGAGGGCGCGATCCACATGGCCGACGGGTACGCCCGGGCCATCGGCACCGTCGGGGTCTGCGCGGCCACCTCGGGGCCGGGCGCCAGCAACTTCGTGACCGGCCTCTACACCGCCCAGGTGGATTCGATCCCCATCCTGGCGATCACCGGCCAGAACGTGAAGGCGCAGCTCGGCCGCGAGGCATTCCAGGCGGTCGACATCGCCCAGATCGTGAAGCCGGTCACCAAGAAGTCGTACTGCGTGCAGGAACCGGCCATGGTGCCGTGGGTGTTCCGGGAGGCGTTCCGGATCATGAAGGATGGGCGCCCCGGCCCGGTCCTGATCGACCTGCCGCTCGACGTCCAGAAGGGGGAGATAGAGTACGATCCCGAGACCGATCCCGCCCTCCCCATCTTCGCCACGCCGCCCGACCCCCGGCAGGTCGCCAAGGCGGTCGACATGCTGCTGGCGGCCGAGAAGCCGGTCATGCTGCTCGGCGGCGGCGTGATTTTGGCCGACGCCTGCCAGGAGTTCGTCAAGATCGCCGAGATCCTGCAGATCCCCGTCGTCACCTCCTACATGGGCAAGAGCGGCATCCCCTGGAACCACCCGCTGGCGGCGGGCGGAGTGGGGATCCAGTGCAACACCCGCGCGGGGAACAAGACGTTCCTCGATTCCACCCTGGTGTTCGCCGTGGGGGCCCGGTTCAACGACCGCCACACCGGCGCGATCAACGTGTACAAGGGGAACCGGAAGTTCATCCACATCGACGTGGACCCGGGGCAGCTCGGGAAGAACGTCATGCCGGATCTCGGCATCTGCGCCGACGCCAGGCTGACGCTCCAGGCGATCCTGGCCGAGATAAAGAAACGGGGAATCAAGCCGGCCCCCGCGAAGACCGAGATCGCCATCGCCCGCGCGCAGATGGAGCGGAAGACCGACTACGACAACGTCCCCATCAAGCCGCAGAGGGCGTTCAAGGAGATCAATGAGTTCTTCGACGACGACACGGTGTTCGTGACCTGCATCGGCCTGAACCAGATCTGGTCGGGGCAGCTCCAGAAGATCGTCAAGCCGCGGCATTACCTGGATTGCGGCGGCGCGGGCCCGCTGGGCTGGGACATGCCGGCCTCCATCGGCGCGAAGGTCGCCCGCCCGGACAAGACGGTCGTCCAGGTGGTCGGCGACTTCGGCTTCCAGTTCTGCATGGAGGAGCTCCCCGTCGCGGTGATGTACGGCATCCCGTTCGTCTGCATCGTGCTGAACAACGGCTACCTCGGGCTCATCCGCCAGGCGGAGAAGTACAACTTCAACATGGACTTCGAGGTGCAGCTCTATTACGAGGCGCAGGCGGGGATGGCCGAAACCCGCATGGCCGCGGCGGGCGGCGGAGCGGCGGCCACGGTCGCGGCCGGGACGGCGAAGACGCCGGTCCCGCTGGGGGAGAAGGGGTCCGGGTTCGATTTCGTGAAGTTCGCCGAGGCGTGCGGGGCGGCGGGCGAGCGCGTCGTCGACCCGAAGCAGATCCGCGCCGCCCTCAAGCGGGCCGTGGAATCCGGGAAGCCCTACGTCGTCGAGGTCATCATGGAGCGGGACACCGACTGCCCGATGGGCGTCTCCATCGACGCGGTCAAGGAATTCGAATAAGAGCGACGGGGGAGAGAACGTCATGCCGGATCTGAAGGAACGTGCCGTAGCCGTCCTGAAGGAGTTCAAGGGGGAGGCGTACGCGTTCGGCGGCGGGGTGCTCGACACGGCCCCGGGGAAGTTCGCCGCCGAGTTCGGCAAGAAGGCGCTGTTCGTCGGGCCGGTCGACGCGCAGTGGTTCCGGCCGATCCGCGACCGCGTGCTGCGGTCGCTGGAGAAGGCGGGGGTCGAGGTCCTCGAGTCCGTGCAGTCCGCGGCGCCGAACGCGCCGTTCGAGGACGTCTACCGGATCCTGGGCCGCGTCGTCGCGCTGAAGCCGGACGTCCTGGTGGTGGCCGACGGCGGATCGGGGATCGACGCCGTCAAGGCGGCCGCCGTGCTGGCCACGCTGGGCGGCGGGAAGCCCGACATCGACCCGTACTTCGGCGTCGGGCAGGTGACCGAGGCGTGCAGGAAGACCGGCCTGAAGCCGATGCCGGTGGTGGCCGTCATGATGGCCGCCAGCTCCGGGGCGCACCTGACCAAGTACTCCAACATCACCGACCTGGCCAAGGGGCAGAAGAAGCTGATCGTGGACGAGGCCATCGTCCCGCCGCGCGCCGTGTTCGACTACGACGTCACCACCACCCAGCCCATGAGCCTGACGCTCGACGGGGGTCTGGACGGCATCGCGCACTGCCTCGAGGTCTATTTCGGGGCCGCCTCCGCCGTCCGGGATCGCGCCCGGCAGGTGGCCGAGCTGGGGATCGAGCTCGTCATCGAGGGGCTCGTCGCGGCGAAGAAGGACCCCGCGAGCAAGGAGGCGAGAACGCTTCTGGGGCTGGGGACCGACCTGGGCGGCTACGCCATCATGATCGGCGGCACGTCGGGGGCGCACCTCTCCAGCTTCTCCCTGGTCGACGTGCTGAGCCACGGGCGCGCCTGCGCCCTGATGAACCCGTACTACACCGTGTTCTTCGCGCCGGCCATCCAGGAGCAGCTCCGCGTGGTGGGACGCATCTACCGGAAGCACGGCTACATGGACAAGGACCCGGATTCCCTCTCCGGCAGGGAGCTCGGGCTGGCCGTCGCCGAGGCGATGATCCGGTTCGGGAAGTTCCTCGATTTCCCGACGCGCCTGAGCGACGTGAAGGGGATCGGCCGGGAGCACATCGACCGCTGCCTCACGGCGGCGAAGAACCCGCAGCTCGACATGAAGCTGCGGAACATGCCGGTCCCGCTGAACGCGGGGCTGATCGACCAGTATATGGGCCCGATCCTGGAGGCCGCCTGGTCCGGCGATTTCGGCTTGATCAAAAACATGTAGGGCGGAATGCCCTCAGCGGGCCCCGCCGGGAGGATACGGATGCCGACCCGTCTGTTCCGGAAGAAGGAAATGACATATTCCCCGCACCCGAAGTTCCAGGGAGTCGGGATCGCGACGTTCATCACGAAGAACGACACGCGCACCGCCAGCGTCTGCCTGCTCGACATCCCCCCGGGGAGCGGCCTTCCCGTCCACGTCCACGATCCGCAGGTGGACTCCATCTACGTGGTCTGCGGGAAGGGCGAGGCGTACGTGAACGGCGCCTGGGAGCCGGTCGAGGAGGGCGACTACATCTTCGTCCCGGAATCCACCGAGCACGGGATGAAGAACACCGGCGCCGGGCCGCTGAAGATCTTCGTCCACCACTCCCCGCCGCTGCTCTAAAGAGGCGAAAGGCGCATGAAGATCGATCTCCTTTACGGCCGCGGCACGCTGCCTGTCCGCCTGGGCGACGGAATCCGCCCCACCGTGATCGGCAAGCACCCGATGACGCCGCTTGCGGACCCGGACCGCGAGGTGCGGAAGGCGCTGGGCCGGCCGGTGGGCTGCTCCCCGCTTGCGGAGCTCGCCCGGGGGCGGAAAAGCGCCTGCATCCTGATCTGCGACATCACCCGCCCCGTCCCCAACGGCGCGCTGCTGCCTCCGCTGATCGACGCGCTGACGGGGGCCGGCGTCCCCCGCGAGAACATCCTGATCCTGGTGGCCACCGGGCTGCACCGTCCCAACGAGGGGGAGGAGCTGCGGCAGGTCATCGGATCGGACGAGGTGTACCGGACCGTCCGGATCGAGAACCACTTCGCGCGCGACCGGGAAGCGCACGTCGACATGGGCATGACGCCCGCGGGGATCCCGATCCTCATCGACCGGCGGTTCGTCGAGGCGGACCTCAAGATCGTCACCGGCCTGGTCGAGCCGCACTTCATGGCGGGCTACTCGGGAGGCCGGAAGGTGGTCGCCCCGGGGGTTGCCCACCAGGACACGATCCTGAACTTCCACAGTCCCCGCGTCCTGGAGCATCCGCGCTCCGCCAACTGCGTCGTCGAGGGGAACCCGCTGCACGAGGCGCAGATCGCCATCGTCCGGGCGATCGGGGGGATCCTTGCCCTGAACGTGGCCATCGACGAGGAGCGCCGGATCGGCTTCGTCAATTTCGGGGAGATCGAGAAAAGCCACGAGGAAGCGGTGGCCTTCATGCGCAGGCACGCGGAGGTGGCCGTGCCCCGCCGCTTCCGCACCGTCGTCACCACGGGCGCCGGCTTCCCGCTGGACGCCACGTACTACCAGACCGTCAAGGGGATGGTGGGCGTCGTCGACATCTTAGAGCCCGGCGGGACCATCGTCATCGCCAGCGAGTGCTCGGAAGGGATGGGCAGCCCGGAGTTCGTGGAGGCGCAGCGGCTGCTGTGCGGGACGGGGCCCGACCGGTTCATGGAGATCCTGGAGACGCGCGGGAAGACGCACATCGACGAGTGGCAGACGGAGATGCTGGTCAAGGCGCTGCGCGCCGGAAAGGTCAAGCTTTACACCACCGGGCTTTCCCGGGATTGCCTGATGGACGTCTACGTGGAGCCGGTCGCTTCCGTCGAGGCGGCGGTCGCCGAGAGCGTTCGCATTCACGGGGACCCCGACGTAGCCGTGGTGCCCGAAGGGCCCTATGTCATCCCCCGCTGCGGGTGATCCCGGCGGGCGGAGCGTCCGCGGCGGCGTGAAAATCGCCGTCGTGACCGGCGCGGGGACGGGGATCGGGAAGGCGGTCGCGCTGGCGCTCCTGGAGGAAGGCTGGGCCGTCGCGCTGGCGGGGCGCCGGCCGGAGCCGCTCGCGGAGGCAGTCGCTCAGGCGGGACCCGCCGCGCGCGCGATCGCCGTGCCCGCCGACGTCACGGACCCCGATTCCGTCCGCGCTCTATTCTCCAAAACGGTGAAGGCCTTCGGCCGGGTCGACCTGCTGTTCAACAACGCGGGCGCTTTTGCGCCGCCGGTGCCGCTGGAGGAGCTGACCTTCGAGCAGTGGAAGGCGGTGGTGGACGTCAACCTGACCGGGGTGTTCCTCTGCACGCGGGAGGCGTTCGCGGTCATGAAGGCACAAGCCCCGAGGGGCGGTCGGATCATCAACAACGGTTCGATCTCGGCGCACGCCCCCCGTCCGAACTCAGCCCCCTATACCGCCACCAAGCACGCCGTCACGGGGCTCACGAAATCCGCCGCGCTCGACGGGCGCAGGTACGACATCGCCGTCGGCCAGATCGACATCGGCAACGCCGAGACCGCCATGACCCGAAGGATGAAGGAGGGGGTGCCCCAGGCGGACGGATCGATCGCCGCCGAGCCGACGATGGACGTCGACCACGTCGCCCGGGCCGTGCTCTACATGGCCGGGCTGCCGCTCGGGGCGAACGTGCAGTTCATGACCGTCATGGCCACCAAGATGCCGTTCATCGGGCGGGGATGATAAGGAGCGCCGGGCGCGGGGGCGCCCGGCGCATGTCAATGCAGTATCAGGACGGCCCGCCGCAGTAGTGGGTCAGCACGGGGATCCGGGACTTCGAGACGATCCTCCCGGCCACGTCCCCGAACAGCTTGCCCATGATGCCCGTGTGGCCGTGCCGCGACAGGAAGACGAGGTCGCACCCTTCCTTCTCCGCGACCCGCAGCAGCCCTTCCGCCGCGTCCTCGTCCTCGAAGTAGACCTTCGTGCACGGCACTCCGTTTTCCGAGCACATCTTCTCCGCCACCGCCAGCGCCTTGTCCGTCAGCTCCTTGTGCTTCTGATGCGCGTGCTCGACGATCTCCGGCGCCTTCCGGCTGTACGACATCCGCCAGTCCATCTCGGGATGGTATGCCCTCATGATCTCCTGCAGGGTGAGGTGCTTCGTGACGCAGACCGCCGTCACCTTGGCGCCGAGCGTCTTCGCCAGCACCACGCCGTGGCAGGTCCCGTAAACGCAGCTGTCCAGCCCGTCGGTCGGCATGATGATATTCTTGTACATGGATGCTCCTCCTCGGTGGACCTCAAGAATATTATCCCATCATATGCCGGCGGGCGTCATCCCGGCCGGAGAAACGCCGTTTCCCCGGCCTACGCCAGCCTTTTTTTCTTCGTGCACCGGTCGACCAGGTACGCGATCGACTGGTAGGGCATCCCGCTCTGGAGCGACAGCCCGAGCTCGCAGGTGCGGCTGTTGGAGTAGCCGCTCCCGCAGCCGGCCGGGATGCCTTCCC
>JBFLWB010000124.1 GCA_040758155.1 Thermodesulfobacteriota bacterium | reverse complement strand
CCAGATACTATGAGGCCGTGGCGGAGGCTCCCCTCGATAGCGCTTCTCTCACACCGCCGATTCCCTCGATCACCCTTCACCTTGAAAAATATCCTTTGTACATCAAAACCGTTTCCAATCCACGTGACGCTTCAATTCATTAAAAAAATTCATGGGAATCATCGCATCGTGCTGTAGGCGCCCGACAACGATTCCTGGTGCGATGTTCAGTTCCTCCGCCGCCCGTCGTACCTCATCGACTGACCGGGGCAGAAGTCGGACCAACTGTTGATAGCTCGTGGAGGGAATAAGAAAATCCCTTGCGAAGCGATCTGCCTCGGACTCTTTTCCATCCCTCGTGTCGTCTCCCTCTATGAACACGTCGCGCTTTCCGTGGCGAAGGATATGACCGGCTTCATGGAAGAACGTAAACAGAAGGTGATCGTCGGACTTATACCGAAAGCTGAGCTGGATAAGCGCCTTGATCGGTGAAAGCCATCGTGTCGCGCCGCTGACACGGGTTTTTTCGAGTTCCGGTACGAAAACGACAGCGACCCCTGCCTCTGCGCAGAGCCGCTTTATTTCCGAAAGAAGGGTTTCAAGCGGTTCTCTCGTCAGCAAGCGGATTTGGACGAGTGCATCGCGGAACTTCCCTTCGTCATAGGGAGCGCAATCAATGGCTTTCGCGTCCAGTTCCCCTTTTCGAAGCCACGCCGCAACGGCACCCTTTTCGCTTTGGAATGCAGGAGATTTCCTGAAGGCCACGGATTCCGCGCGCCACATCTCCTCCCATTGAGCCGGGGAGGCCACACCGAAGAAATTCAGCAATTCCTCGACCTGCCCGGTTTTCTCCTTCCGGGGGCGGATCCAGCCGAGCTTTGCCATGGAACGAACCGGCAGCTTTTTCAGCCATTCCACCTGGTCAGCGAGTCGCTTTCTCTCCTCGATCCGCTCGAGCGCCTCCCGGTAGTTTCGTTCCAGGTTGTTCCAGAACGATGCGGGGACTCCAAGGACGCGTTCGAACTGCAGCGCGGTCCTCGGCGTGATCGATTCTTTTCCGTTGATAATTTCGCTGATGGTCTTTACGGGCCTGCCCGTTCTTGCGGCAAGCTCCGCCTGGCTCATCCCGAGAGCCTGTATTGTCTCCAGAAGGCTTTCCCCGGGAGGGACGGCATAATCCGGGGAATACCCGTAGTCCTTTTTACTCCCCATGATAATCCTCCACTGAAAGAATCCTGATCGAGGTGATCTTCCTTAAATCGATTCCCCCATCGCTTTTTCTCGGAACAGGGTTTTCGGAGGGCTCGAAGATAAGGCGGTACGGCTGGGCAAGATTTACGGCGAATTGTCCGGTGCGGTCTCCCTTGAGGGGATGGCATCGGGCCGTGGGCAATCTGCTCATCTCCTCCAATGTTTCAACGGCCACGAACTCCGCGAGCCGCTGACGAAGCCTTCGCGCGTTTGGTTCACCCCATGCCCGAACGGATTCCCGTTCGCTGCTGCATGCTTTCTGCATGCGGGACGATTTGAATCGTATCTCCATTCGGCCCCGATGTCAATTGGTATTAACGAAAAACGTTAATATAATTCCATGGTCATATCAACGGGAAAAATCCATGATTCGTAGATTTCCCAATCAACCGACAATGCAATTACCACACCACTGGCATCATGGAAGGCCGGCGCGACAATCGCCGTCGGGGAATGGCAGAATCATGGAATGGGCCGACCCGTCGTCATCTCGTCCATCGCACTGATCCTGCTGCTGCCGCTCCTGGGCGCCGGCGTCGCGGGGAAGCCGATTGCGCCGTACCTCCAGTTCCCGCCGAAGACGCCCGACATCCCGCATGCGCCGTTCTCCCTGCCGGTGTTCGTCGGGCTGACGCTGTTCGTCCTGGCGGCTACGGTCCCGCTGTACCTTCCGCTCTTCCGCGCCGGAAGGAAACCGGGGGTGAAAGGCCACACCCGGGCATTTCCCTGGTGGGGGTGGGCCGGCCTCGGGCTTGGGGCGGCGGCATGGATCGTCGCGTGGAACCGGTTCCCGTGGATGGGAGGTTTCCAGGCGCACACGTTCACGCCGCTTTGGATCGCCTTCATCCTGGTCGCCAACGCGCTCCAGCACCAGATGACTGGAAGGTGCCTGCTGCGGGACCGGACCCGGCGCTTCCTCCTGCTCTTCCCTGTAAGCGCGGCGTTCTGGTGGTCCTTCGAGTACCTGAACCGTTTCGTGGCGAACTGGCGCTACGTGGGCGGCGAGGAGTTCGGGGCCATGGAGTATTTCCTCTACGCCACCCTGCCGTTCTCGACCGTGCTTCCCGCGGTACTGTCCGTCCGGGAGCTGCTCCTCACCCGGCCCCGGCTGGACGCCGCGTTCCGGGATCGACGCCCCTTCTCCCCGCGGCACCCCCGCGCGGTAGCCGCGGCGGCGCTGGCGGCCGCCTGCGCGGGACTGGTCGCCGTCGGGATCATGCCCGACATCGTGTTCCCGCTGGTGTGGGTCGCCCCGCCGCTCCTGTTGAACTCGATCTCCGCGCTTTGCGGCGAGCCGCACGCCCTTTCCGGGTTCGCCCGCGGCGACCGGCGCTCCTTCGTCGCCTCTTCGCTGGCGGCGCTCATCTGCGGCTTCTTCTGGGAGATGTGGAACTGGGGCAGCGCGGTGAAATGGGTCTACGAAATCCCTTACGTGGACGCCTTCCGCCTGTTCGAGATGCCGATCCTCGGGTACGCCGGATACCTGCCGTTCGGGATCCTCTGCGCGCAGGCGGGAGACCTGCTGCTGGAACCCCGACGGCGAGTGCTATAATCAACTCACATCGACGATCGCCGTTCGAATCCGCAGCGCCGGAAAGGAACCGATGACGCCGCCGTCGGCCCCTCCGCACGATACGTTCCTGCTGCTCCGCTTTTCCCTGACGGCCACGCTGCTCGTCCACCTGTTGTACCTGGGGATCGTCATCGCCGGCTCGGCGTCCTCCCTGCTCCTCAATCTCGTCGGCAGGCAGCGGCGGGACCGGAGGTCGCTGCGTCTCTCCCGGGAATGGATGAAGGCGGTCACGCTTCGCTGGTGGGTCCTTCCTCTTCTCGGCGTTCTGCCGTACCCGGCGTTCGTGTCCATCCACCGGGCGATCTTGGGGAGCGCGCACTCCCTTCCGCCCGCCGCCTGGGCGGTCCCGTTTTCGCTGCTCCTCGCCGGCTGCCTGCTTTTCGTCCTGTACCGGGCGGCTCTCCTTCGATCGGATGAGCCGTCGATCGTCCCGCTCCTGGGGGGAGTCGCGGGGCTGCTGGCGACGGCGTCCGCCGCCTTCCTGCTGTTCTCGGCGCTCGGGCTCCTGACGAACCCGTCAAAGGTGCCGCTGGTCCGCACCGACCCCGTCTTCCTCCTGTCCTGGAACGCCGTCGCGGGGTTCCTCCTGTTCCTCGGAATCTCCTTCGGGCTGGCCGGGGGGCTCGCTCTCCGGCTGCTCGGCTGGAAGGAAGAGGAGGAGCACGACCTGCCCCCCGAATACGAGGAACGGATCGGGAGCGCCGGGACGGCGGCCGGGCTGGTCGGCGCGCTGGCGGTTCCCGCGCTTGTCGTGTTCTTCCTGCTCACATTCCCCGTCACGGGGCTGTCCACGGAGGTGTTTGCCATGGCCGCGACCGTACCGATGCTTGCGCTGGGCGCGTTCGTCCTGCTCCGCCGGGTCCCGCCGAAAACGGACGGCGGCAGAGGCGACCACGTCACGGAGGTTTTCGTACTGATGCTGCTCGCGGTGATCCTGTGCTACCAGGTGGGCATCGCGAACGCGTTCGAGGGGCGTACCGCCCCCCCCGACCGGTTGGCGGCGGCCGAAGCGGCGACCAAGGCGAAACCGGCGGCGAAGCCCGCCGCGGCCGACCCGACGCTGGATAAAGGGAAGAAGGTGTTCGAAACCACCTGCTCGGTGTGCCACAAGTTCGACGCCAAGGTGGTCGGCCCCGCCCTGAACACGGTCGTGCCGAAGTACAAAGGAGATGTCGCGAAGCTGAAGGCCTTCCTGCGGGACCCGGTGAAAGTGGACCCCGCCTTCCCGGCGATGCCGAAGCCCGCCATCAAGGAGGACGAGATCGACGCGGTCGCCAAATACCTGCTGTCGCAGGTCAAGGCCGGAAAGTAGCGTTTGAAGAAGGCGATCGCCACCGTCGCGACCCTCGGATATTTCGGGGGATCAGTGCTGCTCGTCGCGGGGCTGTGGTTCCTGTGGCACCGCACCGACCCCTCCCCGGAACAGCCGATCGCCTTCGCGCACTCGCTGCATGCCGGAAAGCTGGGGATCCCCTGTACGCACTGCCACGCCTTCGTGGAGCGGGGGCGCTCCGCAGGCGCTCCGCCGCTGGAAACATGCATGGGATGCCACCAGTCGGTCGCCACGGAACGGGAGGAGATCAGGAAGCTCACTCGCCACTACGCGGAGAAACAGCCCGTCCGGTGGGCGAGGGTGTACGCGTTGCCGGAATTCATCTATTTCTCCCACAAGCGGCATGTCCGGGCAGGAGTGACCTGCTGGACGTGCCACGGAGACGTGGCTTCCATGAAGCGCGTCCGGCGGGTGAACGACACGGTCATGGGCTGGTGCGTCTCGTGCCACCGCGTCAACGGCGCGCCGCGCGACTGCGCCGTCTGCCACAAGTGAAGGGCGAAGAATGAAGCGTCGGGAATTCCTGTGGCTCCTCGGGGTGGTCTCCGGCTCCACGGCGATGTCCGCCTGCGGGTCGCCCAACCGCTCCGCGAAGTTCACCTCCTACCTCCGGCCGCCGGAGGAGGGGGTGGTCCCCGGGGAGGCCATCTACCTTCGTACAACATGCACGGAATGCCCCGCGGGCTGCGGCCTGCTGGCGCGGGTGCGCGAAGGGCGCCCGGTCAAGCTGGAAGGGGTCCCGGAGCACCCGGTGAGCGACGGCGGGCTGTGCGTCCGCGGGCAATCCTCGCTCTATCGCCTCTACCATCCGGAGCGGCTGCGGGGCCCGCTGGTCCGGGAAGGCGGGAAGCACCGCCCCCTCTCCTGGGACGAAGCGCTCGCCCGTGTCTCGACTTCGCTCGATGAGGCCCGGAAAAAGGGGGGCAAGAGCCTGTTTCTCTCCGGCAGGACGGCCGGCTCCCTCGACCGGCTGATCGCAGCCTCCTGCGACCGGATGGGGATCGAGCGGCTGCCGGAATACGAGCCGTTCGACCACGCCGCCGTGAAGGAGGCGTACGGCCTCCTTTTCGGAGTACGGGACGTGCCCCGCTACCGGATCGAGCGGTCCGATTTCCTGCTGACGGTCGGCGCGGATCTCCTCGAAACCTATGTTTCACCCATCGGCTACACCCGGAGCATCTTCGCCGCGCGGGCGGGCGGGAACTTTCACTGGTTCCACGTCGAGCCGCACATGTCGCTCACCGGGGCCAACGCGGACCGGCGGATCACCGTCGTCCCGGGAAGGGAGCCGCTCCTGCTCTCCTTCCTGCTGCGGGAGCTCGTCGAAAGGGGCTCCGCGCAACGCCGGATCCCCGGGCAACTCCTCGACGCTTTCCCCCGGACCACCGCGGAGCAGGTATCCCGGGACGCGGACATCCCGCGGGACGCCCTGAAGGAGCTGGCGGATCGCCTCGTGTCGGCGAAACGTCCTCTGGTCGTCGCCGGCGGCGTCTCGACCATGTGCCCTGAAGGGCTGGCGACCGCGGCGGCGGGCGCGCTGATCCAATGGGTCACGGGCGCCTTCCCGGACCGTGTCGATCTCTCCGGGAGCGGGAATTATCGGGACGTCGGCACCCTCCGGGACATGGAGGCGCTTTCCGCACGGCTGGAAGGCGGCGAGGCGGGGGTCGTATTCCTCTTCCGGACCAATCCGCTGTTCTCCCTTCCCCCGCGCCTGGGCTTCAGGGAGAAGCTCAAGAAAGCCGCGCTCACCGTCGGGATGGGCGAATTCCTCGACGAGACGCTGGCGGAGGCGGACGTTGTCCTCCCCCTTTCCCATTCCCTCGAATCGTGGGGAGACGCCGAGCCGAGGAACGGCGTCGTGTCGATCCTGCGGCCTGCGCTCCCGGCCATGTACGATACCCGCTCCGACGGCGACGCGCTCCTGGAGCTTATGGGCAAGGTGTCCGGGAACGGCGCCTCGGGCAGCTACCGGGAGTTGCTGCTGGCCTCATGGGAGACGCGGCTCGGGGAAGCCGGGAAGAACGCTCTCCTCGAGAAGGGATTCGTCGAGACGGCGACGGCGGGGAAACCGGCGTCGATCGACGGGAGCCGGGCCGCGGCAGCGCTCCGGGGGGCGGCGGTCCCGGCGGGCCCCGGGAAGGGCGTCCTGATCCTCGCCCCGTCCATCCGGACCTTCGACGGGCGGAGCCGGAACCTCCCGCTGCTTTCCGAGATCCCCGATCCGCTCACCACCATCACGTACGGAGGCTGGCTCTCCGTCGCGCCGGAGACCGCGGAGAAGTCGGGGCTCAAAGACCGGGACGGCGTGACGGTCGCTTCCGGCGACTGGAAGGCGGCACTTCCGGTGAAGGTCCAGCCGGGGCTCCCCCCCGGTGTTTTCGTCCTGTGCCGCGACGCGCTTCCCTCCCTCCCGGTCCGTACGGACCCTCGGACGGGAGGGGCGGTTTCCGTCATCGAGTCCGTCTCGATCGGGAAGACGGGGAAACGGATCGAAATCCCCATCCTGTCGGGCTCCTTCTCCCAGCACGGGCGCGGCCTCATCCCCGACCCGGTGCACCGCGACGAGGAACGCCGCCACGAGCGGTGGAGCCTGTACCCCGACCACCCCCACGAGGAGTACCGCTGGGCGATGGCGATCGACCTGGGAAAATGCACCGGCTGCGCCGCCTGCGTCGCGTCGTGCTGCGTCGAGAACAACGTGCCCGTGGCCGGGAGGAAGGATCACCTGAAAGGCCGGGAGATGTCCTGGCTGCGGATCGAACCGTTCTACGAGAACGGGAAGGTCGATTTCCTCCCCATGCTATGCCAGCAGTGCGACTACGCACCGTGCGAAACGGTTTGCCCGGTCTTCGCCGCGTACCACAACCAGGAAGGGCTGAACGTCCAGGTGTACAACCGGTGCGTGGGGACCCGCTATTGCTCCAACAACTGTCCGTACAAGGTGCGCCGCTTCAACTGGCGGGAGCACCGCTGGCCGGAGCCGGCGGCACGGATGCTGAATCCCGACGCGCAGGTACGGGGCGTGGGGGTGATGGAGAAGTGCACCTTCTGCCTCCAGCGGATCCGGGCGGCGAAGGACAAGGCCGCGGACGAGGGTCGCAAGGTGATGGACGGCGAGTTCACGACGGCCTGCGCCCAGAGCTGCCCCACCCGAGCGATCGCGTTCGGCAACCTCCTCGACAGGAATTCGGAGGTCTACCGGCTGGCCCACTCCGACCGGGCTTATCGCGTGTTCGAAACGCTCGGGACCGAATCGTCGGTCTACTACCTGCGAGGCGGAAAGCCGTGAACCGGGGCGAGGGCGGCATGGAAACTCCGGACCGGTACGCCAAGGCGGAACGGGACATCCTGGCGGCGATGGGGAAGCCGGGAAAGGCATGGCTCGCCGGCGCAGGCTTCGCGGCCGTGCTGATGCTCATCGGCGGGGTCCTATGGGCATACCAGATCCGGGAGGGGCTGGGCGTCGCCGGGTACACCCATCCCGTGAACTGGGCGGTCTACATCACGAACTTCGTCTTCTGGGTGGGGATCGCCCACTCCGGCACGCTCATCTCCGCGGTGCTGTTCCTGTTCCGCGCGAAGTTCCGCACGAGCTTCAACCGCGCCGCGGAGGCGATGACCGTGTTCGCCCTCATGGTCGCCGGGCTGTTCCCCATCGTCCACCTGGGGAGGTCGTGGGTGTTCTACTACCTCCTCCCCTACCCGAACCAGCGGCAGCTCTGGGTCAACTTCCGCTCCCCGCTGATCTGGGACGTCTTCGCCGTGGGCACCTATTTCACGGTGAGCCTCGTTTTCTTCTACGTCGGGATGATCCCCGACTTCGCCGTCGCGCAGCGGTGGAAGGAAGGGATACGGAAGAAGGTCTACAAGGTCCTCTCCCTCGGCTGGAAGGGCACGGACCGGCAGTGGCGGCACTACGCGATGCTCTACCTGTTCCTGGCCGCCTTCGCCACGCCTCTGGTGGCGTCCGTCCATTCCGTGGTCTCGTGGGACTTCGCCATGAGCATCCTGCCGGGGTGGCACACCACGATCTTCGCCCCGTACTTCGTCGCCGGCGCGATCTTCTCCGGGACCGCCATGGTCATCACCCTCGTGATCCCGCTGCGGAAGGCGCTGAACCTCCAGGAGTACGTCACCGACGACCACTTCGAGAGCATCGCGAAGATCATGCTCTTCACCTCCCTCATCGTGACCTACTCCTACATCGTCGAGTTCGGCCTCGCGTGGTACGGCGAGAACCCGTTCGAGACGGAGGCCTTCCGCTACCGCATCGCGGGGAACTTCCGGTACCTCGCCTGGGCGATGATCTTCTGCAACTCGCTCGTTCCGCTGACGCTGTTCGTCCGGAAACTCCGGAGGAACATGGCGTATCTTTTGATCGTCTCCCTGCTGGTGAACGTGGGGATGTGGCTGGAGCGTTTCGTGATCATCGTGACATCCCTGGCGCACGACTACGACCCGTACGTCTGGGGGACGTATTCACCCACCTTCGTCGAGGTGGGGATCTCCCTCGGGAGCTTCGGGATGTTCTTCCTGCTGTACCTGCTCTTCGTGAAGAACCTGCCCGTACTCTCCATCACGGAAATAAAGGAACACCTCTGATGCCGGGGAAGATGGTCTACAAGGACAAGGACGCGTTCCTCGAGGGGCTGCGGACGGCGGTCCGGGACGGAGTGCCGCCGGACCGGATCCGGACGATCACGCCGTTCGACGTCCCGGAGGCCGAACGCATCCTCTCCCGCGGCCGGTCGAAGGTCCGGTTCTTCGCGCTCCTCGGCGCCGCGTCGGGCACGGCGGCGGGCTTCGCCTTCACCATCCTCACCTCGCTGAGCTGGCCGCTCATCGTCGGGGGGAAGCCCATCGTGTCGATCCCCCCCTTCATCATCATCGCGTTCGCCCTGACGATCCTGTTCGGCGCGCTCTCCACGTTCGCGGGCTTCCTTCTCCTGGCCGGGCTCCCGAGCCCGCGCGCCATCCGGTCGGACGAGGATCACGGGAACCGGTTCGTCATCCTCGTCGAAGAGGAGGAGCCGCGATGAGGGCGCTGCTGGAGCGAAAAGGCGTCCTGGCCGCGGCGATCGCGGCGGGGGGAGCCCTCGTGGCCGTCCTTTCGCGATGGCCTTCCCCGGGGGCGAGCGGCTCGCTCCTCCTTTCGCTCCTCTTCCTGATCGCTGTCGCGGAAGGGTGCATCGCCGCCGCCGCGGCCGGAGAGATGGTCAACGCCCGCTGGGTCGGGTCCGTGCGGAAGGAGCTGCTCTCCGTCGTCCCGCTGCTGCTCCTTGCCGCGTTCCTGCTCCTGTTGACGATTCCCTTCCTGGACGCCTACCCCTGGGCGCGCCACCCGGGGAAGTGGCTGCGGAAGGATTTCTTCATCGGCCGCAACGCCCTCTTCCTGCTGCTCGCGTACGCGACGGCGATGCGGTTCGCCGCGTCTCCCCCGGGAGCGGAGGAGGCGAAGCGCCGGGCGTCCTGGTATCTCCTCGTCTTCGTCGCCTCCCAGTCGCTGACGGCGTTCGACCTGGTGATGTCGCTGGAGTACCCCTGGATCAGCGCGCTGCTGGGGGGATTCTTCTTCGTCGAGTCGCTCTTCGCGGGATTCGCCGCCTCCGCGCTCTTCTATCTGCTGGTCCAAGGCCGCCCGGCGACAGCCCCCGAACCGGGATCCCGGTCGGACCTGTCGGATCTCTCCGTCCTGATGTTCGGCTTCAGTCTCATGTGGGCCGGCCTGTTTTTCGCGCAGTTCCTGACGATCTGGTACGGGAACATCCCCGAGGAGGTCGGGTTCATCGCGCGGAGGGTCTCCTCCTCTCCGCTGCGGGAGCTGTCCGTCGCCGCGCTCCTGCTTCTCTTCTTCATCCCGTTCCTGGTCCTTCTGCCCACGCGCGCGAAATCGCATCCGCTCGCGGTCTCCCTGGCGGCGGTCTCCGTCCTGTCGGGAGTGGCGATCGAGCGGTACGTCTTCCTCGCGCCCGCGGTGCGCATTTTCCTTCCGGGGCTGGCGATCCAGCTCGTCTGCGTCCTGCTCCTTTTCGCCGCCGCGGCGCATCGAAATCCAGGGAGGTCCTGACATGTGCCGCATGATCGCCTTCGCCTCCGCCGCCACGCGGGACGCCGCCACCTGCCTGGAGCGGCTCGCGCGGTTCTGCGAGCGCGGAAACCTCGTCGCGGGATGGGAAAAGCACCCCGGCGGAAACCACCCCGACGGCTGGGGGGCCGCCTGGCGGCAGGACGGGGAGCTCCGCGGCGTCCGAAGCGGGATGCCGGCGGCGTCCGACCGGATGCTTTCGGAGCTCCGCGTGCGGACCGACCGGTTCATCGGGCACGTCCGGTACGCGTCGAATCCCGAAACGGTCCAGGCGGAGAATTCCCATCCCTTCCTTGCGGCGGGGATCGCCCTCGCGCACAACGGGACGTTCTACGGGAAGATCGGGGAGGAAGCGGACGGGCGGCGGGTCAGCGACTCGCTGGTGTTCCTCGAGCTGCTCGCGCGGCGGTGGAAGGAGCGGACACTGGAGGGGCTGGCGGACGTTCTGGAAGAGATGCTTTCCGACCGGGAGCTGGTGGGGGACTACTCCGCAGCGAACCTGCTCGTCGCGGCCGGGGAGCGGCTCTTCGCCTTCCGCAAACACCGCCGGAACCCGGAATACTACACGCTTTACCTGTCGGAACCGGAAGGATGCCGCGTCGTGGCGAGCCAGCCGCCGGACGAAGGAACGGGATGGAGCTCCTTGAAAGACGGCGAGCTGATCGACCTCGTCGACGGGAGACGCCGCCTCGTACTGCCCCCCCGCGGCGCCTGATCAGTGGCTTTTGGAATGCTTCGCGATGTCCTCGGCGACCTCGCCGACGGTCTGCTTCATGAACCGGTCGGCCGCCTTTTTGGCGGATTCCCCGCGGGAGGGCATCTTGGAGACCCAGTTCCCCCCCTTCCGGACGAACCCGCCGGCGCCCCCGACCTGCCGCACCACCGGTTTGCCGCAATGAGGGCATTTCTCCAGGGGCGGGTCCGACATCCGCTGCTCCTTCTCGAACTCGCCGCACTCCGGGCACTTGTATTCGTAGACCGGCACGCTCCCACCCCCGCAATCCTTTTCTTTCCCGATTATCTCATAACGAGCGGGCCGGCGCGGAGAGGTCGCCCGGCGTGAGCCTGTTCCTGCTGACATTTTTCCTCGTCTACGGTTCTGCGCACGCTTACGTTTTCCTGAGGGCGAAATCGGCGCTCGGGTTCGGCTGGGGAACGGGGCTGCTCCTCCTCCCCGTCCTCGCGGCGCTGGTGTGCGCCCCGATCGTCGCCTGGCAGCTCGGGCACCGCGGACACGAAGCGGCCGCCCGGGCCGT
>JBFLWB010000123.1 GCA_040758155.1 Thermodesulfobacteriota bacterium | reverse complement strand
AACCTCGTCGCCAGGGTGTTGTGCGGTTTCGGCTACCGGGTCCTGCAGGCGGAGAACGGCAAGGATGCATTGCGGATCTGCGGCGAGCACCAGGGAGAGATCCACCTGCTGGTCACGGATATGGTCATGCCCGGAATGAGCGGAAGGGAGCTTGCGCAGGAAGCCGCCCGGTTGCGGCCGGACATGAAGGTGCTGTACATGTCCGGCTATGCAGACCAGTCGATCGGCCGTCACGGCGTGCCGGACGCGGATTTCCTCCTTCTGCAGAAACCTTTCACGCCCGGCGCCGTGGCGAGGAAGGTGCGGGAGATGCTGGATTCGCCGGGATAATATATCCTCTATATATGGGCAAACCCGATGCGAACTGGTGGGCGTTCTCCATCGACGGGAAGGCGCGGGGGAAAAAACTGGGGAACGATCCCGCCGCGGGAACCGTCGAAATCAACCCCGCGGTGGACGGGAAAAGGCTCCTTTCGTATCGCAAATACCTGGGGCTCGACCGGCTCCTGAGCGCCCAGGCGCCCGGCTCGAACACTCCCGACGAGCGCATCTTCGTCGTCACGCATCAGCTCTTCGAGATCGTGTTCAAGCAGGCCGTCTTCGACTTCGGCGTCGTCGCCGAAACCTTCCGGGCTCTCCGGTCCCTTCCGGAAAAGGATTTTTCCGCCCTGTCGGAAGCGGCCGCCGACGGCGGGGACGCGGAAGCGCGCGACTTCTGGCTTCCGGCGATGACGGCGTCGTCGCGGATCGCGTATAGTTGCCGCAGGGTCCTGCCGGACGTCCTGACCTACCTCGCCGCCGAGTCGACCTTCGACAACCGGGAGTTCCAGGAGAAGTTCCGCGGCAACCTCGTGCCTGCGAGCGGCTTCCAGTCCGCCCAGTTCCGGCTCATCCAGAAGGCTTTCGGAAAAGGGAACCTCCTCGCGGTCCGGCTCTTCCCGGCGGATACCTATCTCAGGGAATACCTGGGCATGACCGAGGAGGAAATCCGCAGGACGACGGTCGAATCGGAAAGCGCCGGGCTGATCTCCGTGACGGACCCGCTGATCCTCCAGGAGGACGCGCACGTCGCCTCTCCCGGACCGGAATCCCCGCTTTACCGCGTGACGGAGGTGGACGATCTCGCCCACAAGGTGCTCATGAAGATCGCCGACGCCCGGGGAGCCGGGAAGGAGGAGGAATCCGCCGCCTGCCGCATGCCGCTGCTTCCGGCCGACCCGGACTCGATCGATGCCATGAAGGCGACCTTCAGGGAAGGCTTGAACGGCGTGCTGGAGAAGATGAAGCGGAAGGCGGGCAAGCCGCTCGACCTGACGGACGTCGAGCAGGAGACGATCGGAAGGAAGGCGGGCGTGTTCGCCCGGGACTGGTCCGCCGCGGTAAGCCGCGAGAACGGCCGCAGGAGCGCATTCCGGACGGCCTGCGTCGGGGCGAAAGTCCTCGTCGAGCGGAGAGAAAAGACACGGCTGGGGATCGTGCTCGACAACCTGGTCGAGGCCGACACGTGGCTGTCGGAAAAATTCCTTGCGTTCCACCAGGACGTGGTGGAGCGGCGCGTCGGCGGGGTGCCGGGCACCGCCGGCGGCGGCGTGCCGTTCCTCGACTATTCCCGGTCGCTGGTCGAAAAATTCCCCGCCCTTGCGGGCTACAGGGCAGCGCTGCCCTCCACGCCCACGGACCGCTGATCCCCGGATTGTCGCCTGCGCGAACGATATCGATCAATATCGAATTTGGAATACAATGGCGCATTCGGCCAGGATCGGGAGGATTCGGAAATGGTCGGCAGTCAGTACGAAGAATTCATCTCCTCCGTCTGGAACAGGGTCTCCATCTTCGACCCGGCGGGCATGATCCCGATGGCGGTCGCCGGGCTGAAGAATCGACGGGAGCTGGTCGATTGCCTGATGTTCTTCGGCCAGTACTGCTTTCACAATCGGAAATACGACGTGGCCCGGGCGTATTACGAAAAACTGCTGAAGCTGGCCGCCACCGACGACGAGAAGGCCAACTGCCTCCTGTTCCTCGGCGTGATCCACGTGGGGAGGGACGACTACAAGTCCGCGATCAGGACGTACAGGAAGGCGTTCTCCCTGAAGCCGGGGAAGGACCGGGAGGTCTGGTACCTGCTGCACAGCAACATGGGGAACTGCCTGAACCACGTGAAGCGGCACGCGGATGCCCTGGAACATTGCCGGGCGGCGGCCGCCATTTCCCGGAAGCGGCCGGACGCGCACAGGAACATGGGGATCGCGCTGGAAGGTCTCGGCAGGTACGCGGAGGCCGCGAAGGCCTATGTCGCCTTCTGCAGGCTGAGCCCCGGGGATGAGGAGGCGCTCCGTCTCCTGGATAACCTCGTCGCGTCGCACCCGGAAGAGATTCGCAAGGTCCGCGGGCTGAAACGGCGGATCGAGGTCAGCCGGGAACCCTCTTGACGCTTCCGTCGGAGAGCATGTCCTGGAGCTGCCGCAACAGGTTTCGTTCCATCGGGTCGATGACGCCGTCCACATCGGCCAGCGCCAGGATGCGCTCGTATTCCGTCTGGGTGATCTCGTGATCGTCGATGGCCTTCTGGATCAGTTCCCGGAGCCTCCTGCCGGTCTCCCCGGATATCTTCATGGGATCCTCCTTGGAACGGCCGTTATCATCAGATTATCGTTCCCCGGGCCCGGATGTAAAGCGACCCGGACCGGTTCCCCGATAATGGGAAAGATCGGCGTTGCTTTTTCCGATAAATACTCATAGTAAAAGCCGAGGGATTCCGGTTACATTCCCGGGAGGGCGCCGATGGGGGGAAAGAGGGACGGAAACGTTGTCGGACGGTTCCCGGCGGCTCCGGCCGTCGCGCTGGCGGTCCTTTCCCTCTTCTTCATCGGTTGTGCAAAACCCGTAAACGTCAAGATTCACGAGGCCGAAACGACCGGCAACCGGTTCGCGGGCGCGGTCGAGGCAACCGGGCCCTCCGGTCCGCAGCTATCCTTCTGCGTGATGAAAGGCGGAATCAGCAACACTTTCAGGCATAGAGCCTCCTGGCTGAAGGATGACGATTACTACCTGATGCGCCTCGCGGATTTCTTCAAGCGGGATGCGCCGTTCAAATCCATCGAGACGATCCTTGACGACTCCGGCGCGAACGGGTGCGATGTCCTGATCGCGCCTCATATCCCGATTTACGTGACTCCGCTCGGGCGGGTCGAGGCATCCGTCTACATAACGGCATTCAGCGCCGGAAAGCCGGCCGAAAAGATGATGGAGGCCTCGGCGCGCGACGAGTCCAGCGTCGAAAATGCCGGGGCGAAGGTCGGACAGGCCGTGTTCAACGCATTCGCCCCGGGAACGGGGCTGTACGGAAAGATCGTCGCGAGGAAGAGCGCGGCTTCGAAGGCTTTCGAAGAGGCCGCGATGCGATACCGGATCGCACCGCTGAAGCCGGTCCTTCCCGAGGAGGCAAGGAGGTACAAGGTTCAGGCGGAGGCTGCGTTCAGCCGAAGGGAATTCAAGGAAGCCGCCGACCGCTATCTCGACGCCTTGAAGATCGCCCCCTGGTGGCCGGAAGGTCATTTCAACCGGGCGCTCATCCTCGGCGAGCTGGGGAAATACGGGAACGCCGTCGGGGAGATGCGGAAGTATCTCCTGCTGGTTCCCGAAGCCCCGGATGCCCGCGCGGCGCAGGACAAGATCTACGAGTGGGAGGGGCTCTCCGGCAGGCAGGGGGGAACGGGAAGGAACTGAAGGAGGCGCCATCATGGCGGGAATCGCAGTCCTGTTTCTTTTGCCGTTGCTGCTCTTTTCCGGCTGTTCCACGGTTGCCTATCAACCCTCCTCTCAAGCGGGGATCGCCGCCCCTCCGGCCCTGGCGGCCCCGGCGGCATTGCGGAAGGTTCGCGAAGCCCTGGGCGATGCCGGCACCGGCGTCAGCAGAAACACCGGCTGTCGGTATGCCTTCAAGGACATCCATGCCGACTTTACCGGATTTTCATACGCCCAGGTCGATATCTGCGAAAACAAGCGGTACGAATCGGCGCCCAGGCCCGGCGCGTACCGCTACCGGGACATCCAGAACCTGACGATCACGCACTGGTCGGGTACGCCGCGCGGCTACCACACGAACATAACGCCCTGGATCTACTGGACGGACCACAAGCTCGATTCCGCAGAGGGCTTCGTGGACGGTGTCAATGCGCTCCGATACTATGCGACGGGCGCGGACCTGTCCGACGATGCGTCGAAGTTCGCCAGGTTCCAGGAAGAGGCGCGGGCGTGGCGGGCGCTGCCGGTCATACCTCCGCTTCCCGAACAGGTACGGCAGTTCCGGCTTCTGGCGGAGGATGCGATCCGGAACAGGAATTTCGAGGGCGCCGTCGATTATTACGAAAAGGGGCTGCAGGCCGCGCCGCT
>JBFLWB010000122.1 GCA_040758155.1 Thermodesulfobacteriota bacterium | reverse complement strand
GGGCGATCTCGGACACCTTCGAGTTGAAGAACCCCTTGCGGGAGAACACCTCGATGGCCGCCTGGAGAATCCGGTTCCTCTTGTCCGCGGCCTGGCTCGGATCCCGTTTCAAAAAAGGGCACCTCCCTGAGATGAATGAGGATTCATCCAAAAAGGTACGCCACAGGCGTCAATGTGTCAAGGTGTGGACTATTCCCGGTAGCCGAGCCGCCCGGACAGGGTGGTCGCGGCGCGCAGGACCTCCCCGGCGATCAGCCCGTCGATCCGCTCTTCCGAGATGCGGTGGGCCGGGCCGGAGACGCTGATCGCGCCGATGACCTTGCGGGTGTAATCGCGGATGGGGGCCGCCACGCACCGGAGCCCGTCTTCGAACTCCTCGAGATCGACGGCGTACCCCGACTCCCGGGCCTTGCGGATGTCGTTCATCAGCTCGGCCAGGGAGGTCCTCGTGTTCTTCGTGTACCGGCGAAGCTCGCCGGCGAAGCGCTTCGCGAGATCGTCGTCCGACTCGAAGGCGATGAGCGCCTTGCCCGCGGCGGTGGCATGGAGCGGCATATGGAGCCCCACCCGGGAGACGACCCGGACCGTGGAGGTCCCCTCGACCGCGTCCAGGTAGACGATCTCGTTCCCGCGCAGGAAGGACAGGTAGCTCGTTTCCCCCGTCGTTTCGGCAAGTTCCTTCAAAATCAGCTTGGCCTGCTTCAGGAGCCCCCTCTGGTGGATGAAGGTCTGCCCCAGCTCGAGGCACTTGATCCCCAGCTTGTAGTTCTCGTTGGACTTGTTCTGCTCTATATAGTTGCGCGACTGAAGAGTCGCCAGGATGCGGAAGACGTTGTTCTTGTGGAGCTTCAGCTTCTTGCTCAGCTCCGTCACCCCGAGCTCGTCCGTCTCCCCCCGGAACTCCTCGAGGACGTCGAGGGCATGGGACACCGACTGGATGATATAGTTCGATTTGTCGCGTCGCACCATCATGTTCCTCCGTGATCGGGGACCGTCGAACAGATAAAACAAAACACTGTTAGATATATTTTACTGAATAACGGATGTCAATATAAAACGGTCCCGCCTACTTATATTTGATCCCTTCCGGCGCGCCTTGCGAAGCGGATCGAAGCTTGGCGATCTCCGACCGGAGCTGCTCCTTGTACGGGTACTCGGGGACGTTTTCCAGCAGCCCTTCCCACGCCCGGGCCCCCCCTTCCAGGTCGCGCTTGTCCTGGATCAGGATGACCCCGAGGTTGTAGCGGGACTGGGGGTGGCGCGGGTTGTAGGAGATGGCCTTCTTCATCTCCTCGATCGCCCGGTCGACGTTCCCCGTCCGCCGGTACAGAAGGGCCATGTCCGTGCGGACGTTCGAGTTGGTCGGGTCGAGCGAAAGCGCCTTCTGGTAATGCTCGATGGCTTTCGCGTCCTGGTTCGTGTCGTAATACAGGTTCCCGATGCCGATCAGCGCCTGCAGGTTGTTGGGATCCTTCCGCAGGATCTCCTTGTAGCTCTCGATCTGGGCGCTCGCGTCCAGGCGCAGCGGCGCCGTCTCCTGGGCGGGCGGGGGCTCGGTCTTCCTGCATCCCGCCGACGGCAGCAGAGCGGCCGCCAGCGCGATCGGGAGGATCCATCGTGCAGCCAGGCTGTTTTTCATATCGCTGTCACCTCGAGCGTATCTTCGCAGGTTGCGAGCAATTCCGCCACGGTCCGCTTCCCCGGCGGGACGACCGCCTCCGGCGCCACCTCCGCCACGGGCGCGAGGCAGAAGCGCCGCAGCGCCATCGAAGGATGCGGAACGACCAGTCCCGGTTCCATGACCGTCCGGGAGCCCATAAGGATGATGTCCACGTCGAGCGGCCGCGGGCCCCACCGCCCCGCCGCCACCCTCCCCGCTTCGCGCTCCAGCCGTTTCGCCAGCGCCAGGAGGTCCCAGGGAGCCATCTCCGCCCCGATCCGGACCGCGACGTTCAGGAACCACGGCTGGAGGCGGCGCCCGAACGGCTCGCTGGAGTAAAAACGGGAAACCGACCGTACGCGGGCCTCCCGGGCCAGCGCGTTCACGGCATCCCGGATCCGCAGGACGCGCCGTCCCTGGTTGGAGCCCAGGAGCAGGACCGCGTCGTTCCCGCCCATCCCCTTCAGTTCGTCGCCTCCGCGGCCACGACCCGGTTCGTCAGGGAGCCGATCCCCCCGATCTCGACCGTGACGAGGTCCCCCACCTCCAGGGAGCCGATGCCTGCGGGCGTCCCCGTCGCGATCACGTCCCCCGGGTACAGCGTCATGTTCGCGGAGACGTACGACACCAGTTCGAGGACGGAGGCCCCCATGTCGCGCGTGTTGCCGGACTGCCGCACCCGGCCGTTCACGAGGCACCGGACTTCGAGCGCGGACGGGTCGATGCCGGTCGCGATCCACGGCCCGATCGGCGCGAACGTGTCGAATCCCTTGGACCGGGCGAACTGGACGTCCCGGATCTGCAGGTCGCGGGCCGTCACGTCGTTGATGCAGGTGTACCCGAAGACGCACTCCGCGGCTTCGGCCGGCGACACGTTCTTCGCCCTGCGGCCGATCACCACCGCGAGCTCGGCCTCGTAGTCCACCCGCTTCGACTGCCGCGGGTAGACGATGTCCCCGCCCGGGCCGGTGAGCGCCGAGGTCGCCTTGAGAAACAGCAGCGGCTCCTCCGGGATCCGCATGCACACTTCCTTCGCGTGGTCCTTGTAGTTCAAGCCGACCGCGACGATCTTGCCCGGGCACACCGGAGGGAGCAGCTCGGCCTCCACGAGCCGGTGCGTTTCGCCCGATTCCCGGATGCCGTCGAACGGCTCGCCCAGAAGTTCCCGGATCGTCCCGGTTCCCGGGTCGATGACGCCGTAGCGGACCTTCCCGCCGAGCCGGTACCGCGCGATCATCATTTCCCGAACCCGAGGACGTCGGCCATGTCGTAAAACCCCGGCGGCTTCCCGATCAGCCAGGCCGCGGCCCGGACGGCGCCCCGCGCGAACGTGTCCCGGCTCTGCGCCCGGTGGGTGAGCTCGATCCGCTCGCCGATGCCGCCGAACACCACGGTGTGCTCTCCCACCACGTCTCCCGACCGGACGGCGAACACGCCGATCTCCTTCCGGGGGCGCTCCCCGATCATCCCCTTCCGGCCGTAGACGCCGACCTCTTCCATGCTCCTCCCGAGGGCGGTCGCCACGGCGTCGGCCAGCTTGACCGCCGTGCCGGAGGGGGCGTCCTTCTTGAACCGGTGATGGGTCTCCACGATCTCCACGTCGTAATCGTCGCCGAGGACGCGCGCCACGTCGGCCGCCACGCGGAACATCAGGTTGACCCCGACGCTCATGTTCGGCGACTGCACGACCGCCGCCCCCGAGGCCGCTTCCCGGATCGCCCCGATCTGCGTCGCGTCGAGGCCGGTGGCGCCGATGACGATCGGCTTCCCCGCCGCCGCCGCGGCCTGCGCGTGCCGCACCGACGATTCCTGGCTGCTGAAATCGATGATCACGTCGGCCTTCGCGATCGCCCCCCCGAAGTCGTCGGTGAGCGTCACTCCCCGGGCCACGCCGCCCGTCATCGCCGTGACGTCGTGTCCGAGCAGTGGGTGCCCCGCCGCCTCGACCGCCTCGCTCAGAGACAGCCCGTACGGGTTCTCGCCGAGGATGGAGAGGATCGCCCTTCCCATCCGCCCCATAGCGCCGCAGACCGCCACGCCGGTCATCGCCGCCTCCTACGCGATCTTCAGGTCGGAGAGGACCTTCGCGAGGGCCTTCCGGTTGGCGTCGGACATCCCGCACAGCGGCAGGCGGAACTCCTCCCGGATCAGCCCCATCATGGCCGCCGCCGTCTTGACGGGGATCGGGTTGGTCTCGACGAAGAGGACCTGCATCAGGGGCCAGAGCTTGAAGTGGAGGTCCCGCGCGCGCTCCGTGTCGCCGGCCGCGAAAGCGCCGTAGATCTGCGCCATCTCCTTCGGGGCCACGTTGGACACCACGGAGATGACCCCCTTCGCCCCCAGGGCGAGCATGGGATAGTACAGCGCATCGTCGCCCGAAAGGACGCAGAAGCCCTTCGGCGCCGTCCGGAGGATCTCGCAGATCTGGGAGAGGTTGCCCGACGCCTCCTTGATCCCGACGATGTTCTTCACCTCGGCGAGGCGCGCCACCGTATCCGGAAGCATGTTCACGCCCGTGCGGCCGGGCACGTTGTAGAGGACGATCGGGATGTCCACCGATTCGGCCACCGCCCGGAAGTGGGCGACGAGCCCCTTCTGCGTGGGCTTGTTGTAGTACGGCGTGATGACGAGCGCGGCGTCGGCCCCCGCCTTCTTCGCGTAGCGGGTGAGGACGATCGCCTCCTTCGTGTTGTTCGAGCCGGTCCCCGCGATCACGGGGACGCGCCCCTTCGCCGCCTCGATCACGACGTCGATGACCTTCTCGTGCTCCTCGAAGGAGAGGGTCGCGGACTCGCCCGTCGTGCCGCACGGGACGATCCCGGAGGTCCCGTTCCGGACCTGGAACTCCACCAGCTTCCGCAACGCCGGCGCGTCGAGCTTCCCGTTCCGGAACGGCGTGACAATCGCGACGATCGCCCCGTGGAACATCGTTACCCCCTTGATCGGATCTTTCCGCTCTCAGTAGCGGTGCGCTTCCTCGAACAGCGTGCCGTCGCAGCTCCAGGAGGTGTCCCCTTCGAGGTACACCACCCCGAAATCCTCCGCCTTCGCGTCGAAATGCACGGTCAGCATCTCCCCCCCGCTCGTGCGCACGGTCACCGGCGGCGAAGCGATCCCCTTGAGCGACGCAAGGATGGCGCTTGCCACCGCGCCGGTCCCGCAGGCGAGCGTCTCCCCCTCCACGCCCCGCTCGTAGGTCCGGACGTGCAACAGCCCTTCCCTCACCTGCACGAAATTGACGTTGGTCCCCCGCGGGGCGAAGGCCTCGTGCCGCCGGATCCCCCGGCCGATGCCGGCCACGTCGACATGGTCGATATCGGGCACGAACAGCGCCGCGTGGGGGACACCGGTGTCGAGGAAGGAGTAGACGAACTCCTTCCCGTCCAGCGTCAGCGTCCGGTCGAGCGCGAGCCCCCTGGGGGCCGTCATCTGCAGCTTCACGCGGCGGCCCGAGACGGAGGCGCGTATGATCCCCGCCGTCGTCTCGAAGGACATCTCCGCGCCGGCGATCTTCCGCGCGCAGGCGAAACGGGCGGCGCAGCGGCCGCCGTTGCCGCACATCTCGGCGCGGGAGCCGTCGGCGTTGTAGAAGTCCCAGCGGAAGTCGGCCTTCTCCGACGGCTCGACGACGATGACGCCGTCGGCGCCCACGGACCGCGCGCGGTCGCAGACCTTCGACGCGAACGCGGGACGGTCGATCCCCTCCATCGCGCCGCCGCGGTTGTCGATCAACAGGAAATCGTTCCCGCTCCCGTTGATTTTCGAGAAGGGGATCCCTTCGCGCGTCATCCTGCGTTCCTTTCCGGATATCTCTTCATCCTACCAGAACCCGCCGCGGCGTTCCAATGGCGGATCAGTTTCCCCCGCCCTTCCCGCGCGCGAGGAACGAGGCGGTCCGCTCGCCGCGGACCACGTCCCGGACCGTTTCCCGCTCCCGGACGACCTCCCAGCGGCCCCCCGACACCATCACCTCGGCGGCCCGGGGGCGGCTGTTGTAGTTCGAGGACATGGAGAACCCGTACGCCCCCGCGCTCATCACCGCGAGCAGGTCCCCCGCCTTGTACGGCGGCAGCATCCGGTCCTTCGCGAGGAAATCGCCCGATTCGCAGATGGGCCCGACGACGTCGGCGGTCACCCGCCCGGGCCGCGCCTTCCCGACGGGGACGATCGCGTGGTAAGAGCCGTACAACGACGGCCGGGCCAGGTCGTTCATGGCCGCGTCGACGATGAAGAAGTGCCGCTTCCCCCGCCCCGCCGCGACGGGCGCCGTCTTCGTGTAGAGGACCCGGGCGACCAGCACGCCGGCGTTCCCCACGAGGACGCGGCCTGGCTCGAGGACCAGCGTGACGTCGAGCCCCCGGAAGGCGCTCGCGATCGCCTGCGCGTATTCCCCCGGATGCGGCGGGAGCTCGTCGTTGTACTTGATCCCCAGCCCACCGCCAACGTCGACGTAGCGGATGGGCATCCCCCCGGACTGCAGCCGGTCGACGAGGCGCCGGATGCGGCCCGCGGCGTCGAGGAAGGGCGAGAGGTCGGTGAGCTGGGAACCGATGTGGCAGTCGACCCCCACCACCTCGATGTGGCGGCGCCGCGCGGCCCACTCGTAGTCCTTCACCGCCTGTCCGATATGGATCCCGAACTTGTTCCGCTTCAGCCCCGTGGAGATGTAGGGATGGGTCTTGGGGTCCACGTCGGGGTTCACGCGGATGGAGATCGGGGCGCGCTTCCGCATCCGGCCCGCGACGGCGTCGATCCGCTCGAGCTCCTCCCGGGACTCCACGTTGAACATGAGGATCCCCCGGCGCAGCGCCTCCTCGATCTCCCAGGGCTGCTTCCCCACGCCGGAGTAGACGATCTTCTTCGCCGGCGCCCCGGAGGCGAGCGCGCGGGCGAGCTCCCCGCCGGACACGATGTCGGCGCCGCCGCCGAGCCGCGTGAACGTCCGGATGACCGAGCCGTTCGAGTTGGCCTTCATCGAGTAGCAGACGATGTGGGGGATGCCGTCGAAGGCCCCGTCGAACACGCGAAAGTGGTGCTCGAGGGTCGCGCGGCTGTACACGTAGACCGGGGTCCCCGCCTCCGCGGCGATTTCGGCCAGCGGGACGTCCTCGCAGCAGAGCTGCCCTTTCCGGTCGGCGGCGAAGTGATGCATGTTCTCTCCTTCTCAGGAATGTGCGCCCGGGATCGGCGCTGGCGCGGCCCCCGCCGTGCGCGGCTCCGGCTTCGCCTTCCTGCCGCAGCCGGCCGACGCGGCGAAGAAGGCGGCCCCCAAAAGGACCAGCAGGAGAAAGGCCCGCAGGCGCCTCCCCCTCATTTCTTTCTCAGCGCGGCGAGGCGCTCCCGCACCCGGTCGGGCCCCGTGCCGCCGCGCGTCTTCCGCTGCTGCACGGACCGGGTGAGCGAGATCGCGTCCCGCACGTCCTCGCCGATCGCGAGGGAGAACTTCCGAAGCTCGGGGAGCCCCAGGTCCTTGAGCCGCTTCCCCCGCTCCTCGCAGTACTTCACGATCCGACCCGCCACCTCGTGGCTCTTCCGGAACGGCATCCCCTTCCGGGCGAGGTAGTCCGCCAGGTCGGTGGCGGTGAGGAAGCCGTCGTCGCACGCCGCCCGCATCCGCTCCTCGTTCACCGACATCCCGCGCAGCAGCAGGTCGGCGCCCTCGAGGCACTCCCGGACGGTGCGGGCAGAATCGAACAGCGGCTCCTTGTCCTCCTGCATGTCGCGGTTGTAGGACAGCGGCAGCCCCTTCATCACGGTCAGCAGGCACATCAGGTTCCCGTAGGCGCGCCCCGCCCTCCCCCGGATCAGCTCCGCCACGTCGGGGTTCTTCTTCTGCGGCATGATGCTGCTGCCGGTGCACAGCGCGTCCGGCAGGGAGAGGAACCCGAACTCCATGGAGGTCCAGTACACCATCTCCTCCGCCAGCCGGGACAGGTGCATCATCGTCACGGCGCAGGCGTAGAGGAAGTCGGCCGCGAAGTCGCGGTCGGAGACGGCGTCGATGCTGTTTTCGCACACCCCTTCCATCCCGAGCTCCCGGGCCGTGAACTCCCGGTCCAGCGGGAAGGTGGAGCCCGCCAGCGCCCCCGCGCCCAGCGGGCAGACGTTCATCCGCCGGCGCGCCTCCGCGAACCGGTCGGCGTCGCGGGCGAACATCTCGCGGTACGCCAGCAGGTGGTGGGAGAGCAGCACCGGCTGCGCCCGCTGCATGTGCGTGTAGCCCGGGAGGACGACGCCGAACAGCTCCTCGGCCCGCGCGACCAGCGTCTCCCGGATTTTCGAGAGGAGCTCCAGCGCCGCGTCCGCCTCGTCCCGCAGGTAGAGCCGCAGGTCGGCGGCGACCTGGTCGTTCCGGCTGCGGCCGGTGTGGAGCTTCCCCCCCGCCGTCCCGATCTTGCGGATCAGCCGCCGCTCGATCGCCATGTGGATGTCTTCCTGGGAGCGGTCGAACGGGAACTTCCCCGCGGCGATCTCCTTCCCGATCTCCCTGAGGCCGGAGACGATCCGCTCGGCCTCGGCCTTCGGAAGGATCCCCTGCTTCGCCAGCATCCGGGCGTGGGCGACGCTCCCCGCGATGTCCTGGCGGTAAAGCAGGGAGTCGTAGCCGATCGACGCGGTGAACTCCTCCACGAAGCGGTCCGTATCGCCGCCGAACCTCCCGCCCCAAGCCTTCTTCTTCGCCATGTCAGCCTTTCTTCGTCCCGCGGTTCAGCAGCGCCCGGATCCGCAGGCGCAGCGAGTTGATCCGGATGAAGCCGGTCGCGTCGGCCTGGTTGTACACCGACTCCTTCTCGAAGGTCGCGAAGTCGGTCCGGTAAAGGGAAACCGGGCTCCTCCGCCCGGCCTGGATGATGTTGCCCTTGTACAGCTTCAGCCGCGACGTCCCCGTGACATTCTCCTGCGTCGCCGCGATCGTGCCCTTGAGCAGCTCCATCTCCGGCGAATACCAGTATCCGTTGTAGATCAGCTCCGCGAAGCGCGGCATCAGCGAGTCGCGCAGGTGCATGACCTCCCGGTCGAGCGTGATCGACTCGACGGCGCGGTGGGCGGCGTGCAGGATCGTTCCGCCCGGCGTCTCGTACACGCCGCGCGACTTCATCCCGACGTACCGGTTCTCGACAAGGTCCACCCGGCCGATGCCGTGCTTCCCGCCGATCTCGTTCAGGCGCCCCAGCAGCTTCGCCGGACCCATCCGCTTCCCGTCGACCGACACCGGGATCCCCTTCTCGAAGCCGATCTCCACGTACTCGGGGCGGTCGGGCGCCGCCTGCGGCGACTTCGTCAGGACGAACATGTTCTCCGGCGGCTCGGACGCCGGGTCCTCCAGGATCCCCCCCTCGAAGCTGATGTGCAGCAGGTTCCGGTCGCTGGAGTACGGCTTCGCCGCCGTGACCGGGGTGGGGATGCCGTGCTTCTTCGCGTAGTTGACCAGGTCGGTCCGGGAGTTGAAGTCCCACTCCCGCCACGGGGCGATGACGCGCACCTCCGGCATCAGCGCGTAGTACGTGAGCTCGAACCGGACCTGGTCGTTCCCCTTCCCCGTCGCGCCGTGGGAGACGGCGTCGGCCTTCTCCTTCCGGGCGATCTCGATCTGCTTCTTGGCGATGATCGGCCGCGCGATCGAGGTGCCGAGGAGATAGGCCCCTTCATACACCGCGTTGGCCATCAGCGCCGGGAAGACGAAATCGCGGACGAACTCGTCCTTCAGGTCCTCCACGTAGACCTTCGACGCGCCGGTCTTCTTCGCCTTCACCCGGACGGGCGCCAGCTCCTCCCCCTGCCCGAGGTCGGCGACGAAGGCGACCACCTCGCAGCCGTACGTCTCGACAAGCCAGGTGAGGATCACCGACGTGTCGAGCCCTCCGGAATATGCGAGAACGACTTTCTTCACTTTTTCCAAGGACTTGATCCTCCGATCCTCTAATGTTTGATGAGCTTTTCCAGCACGGCCATCTGGACGTGCAGCCGGTTCTCCGCCTCGTCGAAGACGGCGGACGACGGCCCCTCCAGCACCTCGTCCGTGATCTCCTCGCCCCGGTGGGCGGGAAGGCAGTGCATCACGACGGCGCCGCGCGCGGCGTGCCGCAGCAGGCCTGCGTCGATGCGGTACCCCTTGAACGCGGCAAGCCTCCGCTTCGCTTCGGCCTCCTGCCCCATGCTCGTCCAGACGTCGGTGTAAAGGACGTCCGCGCTCCGGGCGGCGTCGGCGGGATCGCGCACGACCCGGACGTTCCCCCGGCCCACCCGCTCCGCTTCGGCCAGAACCCCCGCGTCCGGCTCGTACCCCTCCGGACACGCGACCTTCAGCGTGAAGCCGAGGACGTGCGCCGCCTCGACCCAGGAGTTGGCCACGTTGTTGCCGTCCCCGACGAACGCCACGCGCATCTTCCGGAGATCCTTCCCCCGCTCCTTCGCCGTCATGAGGTCGGCCAGGATCTGGCAGGGGTGGTGGTCGTCCGTCAGCCCGTTCACGACCGGCACCGTCGCCGCCTCCGCCAGCTCCACGGCGGTGGCGTGGGCGAAGGTCCGGATCATCACCGCGTCGGCGTAGCGCGACAGGACGCGCGCGGTATCGCGGACCGGCTCCCCGCGCCCGATCTGGGTGTCCTCGGGCGCGATGAACAGGGCGTGCCCCCCCAGCCGGTGCATGCCCACCTCGAACGACACGCGCGTGCGGGTGGACGCCTTCTGGAAGATCATCGCGAGCGATTTCCCCGCCAGCGGGCGCGGCGCGCCCCGCTTCCCCCCGCGCCGCTTCCACGCCGCGCCGGAGGCGATCAGGGCAAGGATCTCCCGGTCGGAAAGGTCCAGGATCCGCAGCAGGTCTTTCTTCACGCCGCGCCCCCCTTCCCCGCCAGCACCCCTGCAAGGATCTCAAGGGCGCGGCCGATCTCGTCCGCCGTGACGTTCAGCGGCGGGAGGAACCGCAGGACGTTCCCCGCCGCGTTGACGACGAGCCCCTCCTCGAGACAGTTCGCAGCGATGGGCTTCGCCTCCCGGTCCATCTCCATCCCCACGATGAGCCCCATCCCGCGGACATCGCGGACATCTTCCCGCCGGTCGGCGATCTTCCGCAGCCCCGCAAGGAGGAGCTCCCCGTTCCGGGCGACCTCCTCCAGGAATCCCGGGGCGAACAGCGCGTCGAGCACCGCCAGCGAGGCCGCGCAGCAGACGGGGTTCCCCCCGAACGTGCTCCCGTGGCTGCCGGGCCCGAAGGCGGTCGCCACCTCCTCCAGCGCCAGCATGGCGCCCAGCGGCAGGCCGTTGGCCAGCCCCTTCGCCAAGGTGACGACGTCGGGCGTGACTCCGAAGCGCTCGCAGGCAAGAAACGCCCCCGTCCGCCCCATCCCCGACTGGATCTCGTCGGCGACGAGGAGGACGCCCGCCTTCCGGCAGAGCCGCTCCGCTTCCTGCAGGTACCCCTCCGGGTGCATCCGGACGCCGCTCTCCCCCTGGATCGGCTCGAACAGGAAGGCGCAGGCGCCGGCGTCGAGCGCCCGGCCGAGCGCCCGGATGTCGCCGAAGGGGACCGTCACGAAGCCCGGCAGCATCGGCTCGAACCCTTCGTGGAACTTCGACTGGCCGGTCGCGGAGAGGCCGCCGTAGGTCCGGCCGTGGAACGATCCCGAGAGGGCGACGATCGTGTGCCGCCCCTCGCCGTGCCGCTCGCGGGACCACTTCCGCACCAGCTTGATCGCCGCCTCGTTCGCCTCGGTCCCGCTGTTGCAGAAGAAGACGCGGTCGAGCCCCGCGGCCTTCGTGAGCCGCTCTCCGAGGAGCGCCTGCGACGGGACGTGGTACAGGTTGGACACGTGCACCAGCTTCCCCGCCTGCTCCGAGATGGCCCGCGTGACGCCCGGGTGGGCGTGCCCCAGGACGGCCACGGCGATCCCGCCGAGGAAGTCCAGGTACCGCCGCCCCCCGTCGTCGTACAGCCAGCACCCCTCCCCCCGCACGAACGTCACCGGCGCCCGGGTGTAGTTCTTCATCTGGTGCTTCGCCGTCAGGGCGATCGCCTCCCCGGCCTTCATAGCGAATCATCCCCCTTCTTGCTCCGGACGATCTCCGTCCCAACGCCCGCGTCCGTGAACACTTCCAGCAGGACGCTGTGGGGGATCCTGCCGTCGATGATGTGGACCTTCCCCACCCCCTTCTTCAGGGCGGTCAGGCCGCACTCCACTTTCGGGATCATCCCCCCCGTGATCTTCCCGACGCGGATCGCATGCGTCGCCGCCGCCTCCGTCATCGTGGAGATCCGGTTCCCCCCGTCGTCCAGGACGCCCGGGACGTCCGTGAGGAGGATGAACTTCTCCGCGCCGACGGCCGCGGCCACCTCGGCCGCCGCCGTGTCCCCGTTGATGTTGTACGCCTCGCCGTTCTTCCCGACCCCGATGGGGGCGATGACGGGCACGAATCCCCCGGCCTCCAGCGCCTGCAGGATCTCCGGCCGCACCCGGAGCACCTCCCCGACGAGCCCCAGGTCGATCGGGGCGCCCGTGGCGCGGCTCTTCGCCTTCAGCTTGCGCGCCTGGATCAGCCCTCCGTCCTTGCCGCAGAGCCCCGCCGCCTTCCCGCCGGAGCGGTTGATGAAGGCGGTGATCCGCTTGTTCACCGTCCCGCCCAGCACCATCTCGACGACCTCCATCGCCTCGGGGGAGGTGACGCGCAGCCCCTCCTTCCGCTCCGTGGGGATGGAGAGCTTCTCCAGCATCCGGTCGATCTGCGGCCCGCCGCCGTGGACGACGACCGGGCGGATCCCGACGTACTGGAGCAGGACGACGTCCTCCGCGAAGGACGCCATCCGCTCCTCGTCCTTCATCGCGGCCCCGCCGTACTTCACGACCACCGTCTTCCCGTTGAACTCGCGGATGTACGGCAGCGCCTCGATCAGGATCTCGGCCTTGTGGATGTAGTCCTTCATCTCCATCATTGCAGGCCCCCCGTCACAGGATATAACGGCTCAGGTCCGCGTTCTTCACCACTCCCGCAAGACGCTCTTCCACGTACTCCCGCGTGACGACGAACTCCTTCCCCGGAGTCTCCGGCCCGGAGAACAGCAGCTCGTCGAGCAGCCGCTCCATGACCGTGTGCAGCCGCCGCGCCCCGATGTTCTCCGTGCGGTCGTTCACCTCGCACGCCATCTCCGCGATCCGCTCGACCGCCTCCGGCGCGAAGGAGAGCCGGACCCCCTCCGCGGCCAGCATGGCCTCGTACTGCCTCGTCAGCGCCCCGTGCGGCTCCGTCAGGATCCGCACGAAGTCCTCCTTCGTAAGGGAGGCGAGCTCGACGCGGATGGGGAACCGCCCCTGCAGCTCGGGGATCAGGTCGGACGGCTTGTTCACGTGGAACGCCCCCGCAGCCACGAAGAGGATGTGGTCCGTCCGCACGACGCCGTGCTTCGTGTTCACGTTGGACCCCTCGACGATCGGCAGCAGGTCGCGCTGGACGCCCTGCCGCGAGACGTCCGGGCCCGCCTGCGACTCCCTCCCCGCGATCTTGTCGATCTCGTCCAGGAAGACGATCCCCGACTGCTCGGTGCGCTCCACGGCGAGCTGCTTCACCCGGTCCATGTCGACGCGCCGCGCGGCCTCTTCCTGCTCGAAGTGCCGCAGCGCGTCCGGGACGCGCATCTTCTTCCTCCGGGTGCGCTTCGGCAGCAGGCCGGACAGCATCTCCCCGATGCCGCCGTCCATCCCCTCGGGCATCCCGCCGGCGATCGGCCCCAGCTCGATGATCGGCAGCGCCGGCTCCCGCACTTCGACATCGACGAAGCGGTCCGCCAACTTTCCCTCCCGCAGCAGGACGCGGAACCGCTCCCGGGTCTCCTCCCCTTCGCCCTTCTCCCCGCCTGCGCCTTCCGCCCCGGGCGGCCGCGCCGGGGCGCGCGGGATCAGCAGGTCGAGGACGCGCTCCTCCGCGTCGGCCTTCGCGCGGTCCGCCACCTTCTCCATCTCCTCGGCGCGGACCATGTGCACGGCGAGCTCGACCAGGTCCCGTACGATCGACTCCACGTCCCGGCCGACGTAGCCCACCTCGGTGAACTTGGACGCCTCCACCTTCACGAAGGGCGCCTGCGCGAGCCGCGCAAGCCGCCGGGCGATCTCGGTCTTGCCGACGCCGGTCGGCCCGACCATGATGATGTTCTTCGGGACGATCTCCTCCCGCAGCTCCGGCGGCACCTGCTGGCGCCTCCAGCGGTTCCGCAGCGCGATCGCCACCGCGCGCTTGGCCTCCCCCTGGCCGACGATGTGCCGGTCGAGCTCCGCCACGATCTCCCGGGGGAGAAGGGGCCGCGCCGTCCCGACGCCCTGTGCCTCCTCCCGCGTCATGTCGATGCGATCTCCTCGGAAACGATGTTGTCGTTGGTGAACACGCAGATCTCCGAAGCGACCCGCACGGCCTCGCGCGCGATCTCCCCCGCCGGCAGCTCCGTGTGCCGCAGCAGCGCGCGCGCCGCCGCCAGCGCGAAGGGGCCGCCCGACCCGATGCCGACCACGCCGTCGTCGGGCTCGACGACGTCGCCGGTCCCGGAAAGCAGCATGAGGTCCTTCCCGTCGGTGATCACCATCAGCGCCTCCAGCCGGCGCAGCACCCGGTCGGTGCGCCAGTCCTTCGCCAGCTCGACCGCCGCCCGCCGGAGGTTCCCCCGGAACTCCGCCAGCTTCGCCTCGAACTTCTCGAACAGGGTGAAGGCGTCCGCGGTGCTCCCGGCGAACCCCGCCAGCACCTGCCCGTCGTGCAGCCGGCGGATCTTCTTCGCCGTCCGCTTCAGCACCGCGTTCCCCATCGACACCTGCCCGTCCCCCGCCATCGCGACGCGCCCGTCCCGCGACACGGCCACCACCGTGGTCCCCTGGAACTGCGTCATTTCCCCTTCGCCCTCCCCGCGCCCCGCGGCTTCGCCGACGCCAGCGGATGCGCCTTCTCGTACGTCCCCACCAGGTGCGACACGTCGACCCGCGCGTACCTTTGCGTCGTCGAGAGCGATGCGTGCCCCAGCATCTCCTGGATCGCCCGCAGGTCGGCGCCCGACTCGAGGAGGTGCGTCGCGAAGGAGTGCCGCATCCCGTGGGGGGAAAGGTGCCGTCGCACCCCCGGGACCCTCCCGACCGCTTCCTGCAGCAACCTCGCCACGCTGCGGGCGGAGATCCCCATGCCGGATTTTCTCCCCACCGCCCCCCGCCGGTTCAGGAAGAGCGGCTCGTCGATGAATCCGCGGAAATCCCCTCCCGCGGCCGCCGGGCGGACGGCCAGGTATTCCCTCAGCGCGCGGACGGCCTTTTCCCCGACGGGCACCACGCGGACCTTCCGTCCCTTGCCCGTTACCCGGACCGTCCCGGATTCGAGGGAAACGTCGCGCACCCGCAGCGCGACCAGTTCGCCCACCCGCAATCCCGACGAGTACAGCAGCTCCAAGATCGCGGCGTCCCGCTTCGCCGCCGGGCCCTCCTCCGGCAGGGAACCGAGGAGCGCCTCCATCTCGTCCACCGGCAGGAACTCCGGAAGCCGCATCGACCTGCGCGGCGCGGCCAGCCCCGCTGCGGGGTTGTCGCGCACCTCCCCCATCGAGACGAGGAAGGAGAAGAAGGTCCGGACCGCCGAAAGCCGCCGCGCCACCGAGGAGGATTTCGCCTCCGGCAGCGACCGGGACAGGAAGCGCCGGATTTCCGCCGGCGTGACCGTCCCCCAGCCGCCTCCCCCTTCGGGGTCCCGGCCCGTGGATTCCACGAGGTGATCCCGGAGGGCGCGGACCTCCCGAAGGTAGGCGCGGACGGTTTCCCTGGACGCGTTCCGCTCCGCGTCGAGAGACTTCCCGAACCGGCTGATCGCCCCCTGGTCCATCGCGGCGATTCCCCCTTGAAGGCAAAAGAGTTTTTTAACATTCGGCAAGCCATAATTCAAGGCATGCGCAGAACGGCAGCAGAACGGGGACGTTCCTTAGAACTTCCGCAGAACCGGGACAGAGATGCCGGACGGGGTCCGGTCCGTATTCTGCGATCTGTTATTTTTTTCAAATCCGCCGTGAGAATTTTTCAAGAAACAGGGTCGTTTATATACCCCTAATAATCAAGAACAATCCGCAACAGCCTTCAACCCGCGATGCGACGACAGGTTCCGGTCTGTGACATTTCCGGCATGCCCCATGCAAAACATTGCATCGACGGTCATAGGTTGGTCAAACACAACAGGGCATTCAAAAAGGAGAAGGGACATGAGGAGAGCGCTGGTGTGCTTTGCTGCCGTGTTCGTGATGATGGTCGGCGTCTGGTCGGTGGCCAACGCAAGTCCGTTGGAAGATGCCTTGGGAGGACTGCTGTATTTCGACAGGAACCTGTCCAATCCCGCGGGGCAGTCCTGCGCGGACTGCCACCTGCCGTCGGCCGGGTTCGCCGATCCCGACCGGAACCTGCCGGTTTCGGAAGGAGTGATCCCGGGACGGTTCGGGGGGCGGAATGCCCCATCGGCGGCCTACGCTTCCTTCAGCCCGGATTTCTATTTCAACGAAGCGGAAGGGCTTTGGATGGGCGGCCAGTTCTGGGACGGCCGGGCGCTGGACCTGGAAGAGCAGGCGAGAGGCCCGTTCCTGAATCCCGTGGAGATGAACAACACGAAACAGGGCGTCATCAATGCGGTACGCCGCTCCAGCTATGCCTGGCTCTTCAAGCTCGTCTACGGCAAAAACTCCCTGAATAATGTCGAGACGGCTTATGTCCATGTGTCGGAAGCCATCGCCGCGTTCGAGCGGACGAAGCTTCTGAACAGCTTCACCTCGAAGTACGACTATTACCTCAAGGGAAAGGTCGCCCTGTCGGCACAGGAACTAAGAGGTCTTGATCTGTTCAACGATCCCTTGAAGGGCAACTGCGCCGCCTGCCATCCGGGCGATGGCCCCAAACCGCTCTTCACGGACTTCAGCTACGATAACCTCGGCATTCCGAAGAACGCGGAAATCGAGGCGCTGGTCGGAGCGCCGGTGCCGATCGATTACGGGCTGGGCAATACGGTCGGCATGGCAGAAGACGGCAAGTTCAAGGTGAGCAGCTTGAGGAACCTGGCGAAGACCGCGCCCTACGGGCACAATGGGTACTTCAAGGACCTGAAAACCATCGTCCATTTCTACAACACGCGGGACGTGGAAAGCTGGCCGCTTCCGGAGGTCAACAACGAAAACGTGAACCGGGATGAGCTCGGGAACCTGGGGCTGACTTCCGCGGAGGAGGACGACATCGTCGCGTTCCTCGGGACGCTGACGGACGGCTACAAGTGCAAGGGCTGCTATTAGGCCGCTAAGGCAGGCGGGGAAGGGAGAGGGCGAAGGCGCTGGCCGCCTCGAGCGCGGTCTGCGCCTTCCGCTCCTTCCTTTCCTTTTTCCGCCGCACGGCGATCTCCGGGAGCAGCCCGAAGTTTGCGTTCATCGGCTGGGGCGCTCCCGGGCCGGGCGTCGTGATGTGGGCCATCAGCGAGCCGGTCATGGTCTCGCGCGGGAACTCCAAAGGCTCCCGCCCCGCGGCGCGGCGGACGGCGGCGACCCCCGCGACCAGACCGGAAGCGATCGACTCGACGTACCCCTCCACTCCCGTGATCTGGCCTGCGAAGAACAGCCCCCGGCGCCCGCGGAATTCCATGCAGGGCGTGAGGCTGCGCCGCGCGTCGAGGAAGCCGTTCCGGTGGACCGAGCCGTACCGCAGGAAATCGGCGCCCTCCAGCCCGGGGATCATGGATAAAATCCGCTTCTGCTCCGGGTACGTCATCCGCGTCTGGAAACCCACGAGGTTGTACATCGTCCCTTCCGCGTTCTCCCTGCGGAGCTGGACGACGGCGTGCGGGATCCTGCCCGTGCGCGGGTCCGGCAGCCCCACCGGGCGCAACGGGCCGAAAAGCAGCGTGTCGGGTCCGCGCCGCGCGATCTCCTCCACCGGCATGCAGCCCTCGAAATAGCGGGGCTCCTCGAATTCCCGCAGCGGGACGGTCTTCGCGGCCAGGAGCGCGGCAAGGAACGCCTCGTACCGGGCCCGGTCCATGGGCAGGTTGAGGTAGTCTCCCGAGCCCGCGCCGTACCGGTCGGCGACGTACCCGGCCGATGCATCGATCGTCGCGGCGTCCACGATGGGAGAGATGGCGTCGTAGAAATAGAACCCCTCGTCCCCGAGCAGGGCGCGGATGGCCGAGGTGATCGGTTCCGGGGCGAGCGGGCCGCACGCGAGGACGACCAGCGGCGCTTCGGGGATCTCGCGGGCCTCCCCTTCCACCACGCGGATCCCGGGGCGGGAGCGGACGGCCTCCGTGACCGCCCGCGCGAACCGCTCCCGGTCGACCGCCAGTGCCTTCCCCGCGGGGACCCGAGCCGCGTCCGCGATCGGGAGCAGCGCGGAGCCGAAGATCCGCAGCTCCTCCTTCAGCAGCCCCTTGCCCGAAACGATCTCCTCCGAGCCGAGGGAGTTGCTGCACACCAGCTCCGCGAACCAGCCGGTGCGGTGCGCCTCCGTCCCCGCCGCGGGGCGCATCTCGACGAGATCGACCGCGATCCCCGCGTCCGCCAGCCGCAGCGACGCCTCGGACCCCGCGAGCCCGGCGCCGACGACCGTCACCCGATTGGGATCAGGCACCTGCATCCTCCGCGCCCGCCGCCGGCAGCGGGAGAAACACGGAGAACGTGCTTCCCTGCCCGGGAAGCGAGCGCGCCTCGATGAACCCCTTGTGGAAATGGACGATCCGCTGGGAGATCGACAGCCCGAGGCCGGTGCCCCCCTCCTTCGTCGTGTAGAAGGGATTGAAGATCTTCTCGAGGTCCTTCGGCTCGATCCCGACGCCGGTGTCGGCGATCGTCAGCACGGCGAACCGCGCGCCGTGGCGGATCTGCTCGTAGGCATCCACCAGGATGCGCCCGCCGGGAGGTGTGGCCTGGACCGCGTTGCGCACCAGGTTCCACACCACCTGCTTGAGCTGCTCGGCGTCCCCTTCCACCACGAGTTCCCGCGCTGCCGCCGACTCCAGGTGGACGCCTTTCTCCCTTCCCTCCCCCGCCCGGACCGCCTCGACGACCTCCAGCAGGAGGTCCGTCACGGGGACCTTCGCGACGGTCCGCAGGGAGTTCCCCGCATAGGAGAGGAAATCGGAGATCAGCCCGTTCAGCCGCTGGCTCTCCCGCTCGATGATCTCCAGGAGGGTGTCGGAGTCCCCCGCCGGCGCCGCCGATTCCCGGAGAAGCTGCGAGGAGCCGGCGATGGAGGCGAGGGGGTTCCGAATCTCGTGCGCGAGTCCCGCGGCCAGCTCCCCCACGCCCGCGAGGCGGTCGGCGATCCGCACGCGCTCCTCCATCTCCTTGACGGGAGAAAGGTCCTGGAAGATGACCACCCGCCCGATGACGCTTCCGTCGGGGTCCTTCATCCGGGAGGCGGAGAACCCGAGCCAGATCGCGGCGCCGTCGGGGCGGACGAACCGCAGCTCGGGACGCGGCGAAGGGGCGTCCTCCCGCCGGCCGCGTTCCCCCTCGCCGATCCCCTCGAGGACCTCCTGAAGCGGCTTGCCGGCGAGATCCTCACGGGACATCCCGAGGATCGCGCACGCCGTGCCGTTCATGAGGTTGATCCGGCCCTCCGGGTCGGTCGTCAGGATGCCGGAGGGGATGTTGTCGATCACGTTCTTGTGGAACGTCTCCAGCTTCCGGATCACTTCGTCCCGGACCTGCACCCGCTGCATCCCCTTGCGGATCTCCTCCCCCAGCAGCCCCGACAGGACGCCGGTGAGGAAGAACGCGGAGCCGTGGATCCCCGCCGTGCGGACGAACTGCGGAAGGAGGATCGGCGTCTCCTCCGCACCGGGCGACACGACGATCCCCCGCATCTGCAGGAACACGAGCGCCACATAGGCCGCGGAGGAAAGGAGGGCCCACACGACGGCCCCCCGCATGTACCGCTCGAGGCTGCCGAGGAGGATGACCAGGACGTACATGAAGGAGAACACGCTGTCGTAGCCGCCCGTGGCGAACACCAGGATCGTGATGAACACCACGTCGACCAGCGCCTGCACCCAGGCGCCGCCCGCGGGGAATTCCGTCCGCCCCCACGCGGCGTACCGGATCAGGAGCCAGCCGTACGAGAGCAGGACCGCGAAATAGAGGTATTTGAATCCCTCGGAAAGGAGCAGCTCCGGCGCGCGGAACTGCACCGACACCACGGACGCCAGCAGGGCGAAGCTGATGCCCGACCGCACCAGAAGGAAATTGCGCGCGGCCCGTTCCTGCCCCTCGCGTCCCTCCTCGGGGACCCGGGGCAACGGCTACCCTCCGACGACGGACGCCAGCTTGAACACCGGCAGGTACATCGCGAGAACCAGCCCGCCGATGACCACGCCGAGGAAGATCATCAGCATCGGCTCCAGCAGCGAGGTCAGCGCCTCGACCGCGGAGTCGACCTCCTCGTCGTAGAAATCGGCGATCTTGCCCAGCATCACGTCGAGCGCGCCGGTGGCCTCCCCGACGGAGACCATCTGGGTCACCATCACCGGGAAGACGCTGCTCTCCGCGAGCGGCTCCGCGATCGTCTTCCCCTCGCTGATGCTCCCCCGGGCCTTCACGATCGCCTCCTCGATGATCTTGTTGCCCGCCGTCTTCGCGACGATGTCCATGCTCTCGAGGATGGGGACGCCGCTGCTCACCATCGTCCCGAGCGTACGCGAGAAGCGGGCGACCGCGATGCGCTGGAGGAGGGAGCCGACCACCGGCGTCCGGAGGAGGAGCCGGTCCCAGTTCCGCCGGCCGGTCTCCCTGGAGATGTAGGCCCGGAAGCCCGCCCCGAGGAGGAAGAAGAAGACGATGACGGCCAGGAAGTATTTCCGCGTGACCTCGCTGACCTTCAGGACGAACGCGGTCGGCGCCGGGAGCGCCCCCCCGAAGTCGGTGAACATCTTGGCGAAGATCGGGATGACATACACGAGCAGGACGACCGTGACGATGACGGCCACCGCGACGATCGTGGACGGGTAGACCATCGCCCCCTTGATCTTCTTGGCCAGCTTCATCGCCTTCTCGATGTGCTCGGCGAGCCGGGAAAGGATCGTGTCGAGGATGCCGCCCACCTCGCCGGCGGCCACCAGGTTGACGAAGAGGGGATCGAACACCTTCGGGTGCTTCCCGAGGGAGTCGGCGAACGTGGAGCCGCTCTCGACGTCCTCCTTCACCCGGAGGAGCACCTTCTTGAACGAAGGGTTCTCCTGCTGGGCGCCGAGGATGTCGAGGCACTGCACGAGAGGGAGCCCGGCGTCGATCATGGTGGCGAACTGGCGCGTGAAGACCGCCAGCTCCTTCTGCGTGACCTTCTTTTCGCCGGCGAACGGAAGGCTGATCTTCATGTCCATGAGGCCGCCGCGCTTCTTCACGCTGAGGGGCGTGATCTGCTCCCTGCGGAGCTGCGCGAGGACGAACGCCTCGTTCGGCGCCTCGATCTCGCCGGAGACCTTCTGGCCCCCGCGGTTCTTCCCTTCCCACGCGAATCGGTCCATCGTTCCCTCCGTCCCCCCGAAGGGGGAATGCCTTTACGCCCTGCGGCCTCCCGCCGGCCCGCTCTGCATCGCGGACAGCAGGTTCCGGAACTCGTCGGGATCGCTGCTCCTGCCCACCGCCTCGTCCAGGGTGATCTCGCGCCGCTGGAGGCAGGCGATCAGCGACTGGTTCATCGTCTGCATGCCGAACTTGGTCTGCCCCACCTGCATCTGCGAGTAGATCTGGTGCACCTTCTCCTCGCGGATCAGATTGCGGATCGCCGGGTTCGGGATCATCACCTCGAGCGCCAGGACGCGTCCGGGGCCGTTCGCCTTGGGGATGAGGATCTGCGAGATGACCCCCTCGAGGACGAAGGAGAGCTGCGCCCGGACCTGGGGCTGCTGGTACGGCGGGAACACGTCGAGGATCCGGTTGATCGTCTGCACGCACGAGTTGGTGTGCAGCGTGGCGAACACGAGGTGCCCGGTCTCCGCGACCGTGAGGGCCGCCTCGATCGTCTCCAGGTCGCGCATCTCGCCGATGAGGACGACGTCCGGGTCCTGGCGGAGGATGTACTTGAGCGCCTTCTTGAAGCTCTGCGTGTCCGCGTTGACCTCGCGCTGGTTCACGAGGCATTTCTTGTGCGGGTGGAGGTACTCGATCGGGTCCTCGACGGTGACGATGTGCTCCTGGCGCTCGTTGTTGATTTTGTCGATCATCGCGGCCAGCGTCGTCGATTTCCCCGATCCCGTGGGCCCGGTGACCAGCACCAGCCCTCGCGGCTTCTTGCAGAGCTCCTTGAGCACCGCCGGCAGCCCCAG
>JBFLWB010000121.1 GCA_040758155.1 Thermodesulfobacteriota bacterium | reverse complement strand
AGGCGGGAAGACGTGAGCGAGCCGCCCGATGGTGGGATCGTACACCTTGCCCATGACCGTGAAGAGGTCGGTCTGGAGATCGATGCCGCCGGGCCCCTGGATCCGGAAGGTGTTGCCGAAGGTACCGCCCGTCACGACATGCGGGATGTTCGGGTTGCCGATGTACTGCTCGACGGCCGCGCCCGCGGCGTCGAACCCTTTCAGAGTGTTGTCGTTCTGGTAATCCGGCCAGGTCAGGAAGGGGCCGATGACGCCGTTGAGGGCGCCGGCGTAGGCGTTGTCGGGGGCCAGGAGGTTGACGTCGCCGATGTCGACGGTGTGATTGATCCCGTCCAGGAGGTTGGTAACGTCGAATACCTCCTGCCCGAAGGGGTGGGTGATCGTGTAGATGCCGACGGACGGAACGTCGACGCGGATCCGCAGGCGGGCGAAGGTCATCTGCTGGCCGTCGATCGGCACCTCCGCGGTGAAGGCCGCCTCCAGCGCCAGCACCAGGAGCGCCTTGCCGCCGGGAACGAGCGGCGGAAGCTGGGCATCGGCCATCCACCAGAAGGATTCGCTTCCGACCTGGAGCGGACTTCCCGCCGGCGGGTCGAAGATGCACATGTCGGGCCGGAGGGCGGCGGTCCCCGCCGGAGGCGGCAGGCACAACTCGAGACGAAGCCCGTTGCCGTCCTGGTAAAACGCCGGGTAGCCGTGGGGATCGACGGCGGGCCCCACGGGCGGGACCAGGGCCGCGTGGACCGCGGAAACCGCGAATGCCATGAGCAGGAATCCCAGCAGAGCCGGATACCATTTGTTCTTCATATCCTTACCTCCTCGCCTGATCTTCGCCAACGGAATTGCCGCACTGAACCCGGCCATCCTGCCGGAAATCCCATTCATCGACCGTGTTGGAAATTCAATTGCTGATGAAACAGCAATTTGCATGCCTGGCGGGTCCGAGCCGGTAAAACAGCGCCATCCATACGAAAAACATAAATAATTTTTCGCGCAGGGCGGAAGGACGATTGCCACGAAAGTATTGCGATTTTTTAATAATGTCAGACAGTTCTTATAGAATTCTCATGAATCCGATTCGCCCCCCGCACCGAAGAGCGTCCCGGTTCCATGCGGCATCCCCGGGGGAAATTCTTTACAATGGATACATGGAATATCCCGCGCGGCTACTCGTGTTCGACCTGGACGGCACCCTCGTCGACTCGAAGGAGGACCTGTCCGTCGCCGTCAACGTGGCCATCGGCTCGTTCGGAATCCCCCCCTTGCCGCACGAGGAGATCTGCGGGTACATCGGCGACGGCGCGACGACGCTCATCCGGAAGGCCCTTCCCGCGGACAAGGTCGGCCTCCTGCCGGATACGCTGGAGCGGTTCCTTTCGTACTACGGCAGGCATCTCCTGGACACGACGCGGCCATATCCCGGCGTCGCCGAATCGCTTCGGGAATGGTCCGGGAAGTACCGGATGGCGGTGCTGACGAACAAGCCGCTCGCGATGTCGGAGAAGATCCTCTCCGGCCTTTCCCTCTCCCGCCACTTCTACACCGTCCGCGGGGCGGACAGCTTCCCGACGAAAAAGCCCGACCCCCAGGGGCTGCTCCGCCTGATCGAGGAGGCCCGCGTCTCCGCGCGCGAGACCGTGATGGTGGGCGACGCGAAGAACGACGTCCTCGCCGGGAAGGCCGCCGGCGCGGTCACCTGCGGCGTCACGTACGGTCTGGGCGCAAGCGCGTTCGCCGAGCATCCCCCGGACTTCACCGTCGACCGGTTCCAGGAGCTGTTCGCCAGGATCCGGCCGGCGGGATAGCGGCGGATCGACCGTGGCCGCCGGAAAAAGGTTCCCGTGGGAAGCGGTCGCGGCCTTCGCAGCCGTCTTCGCGGCGATCCGCCTCTCGCTCTACCTGGACGTGCCCGGGCGCATCTTCTCCACCGCGGTCCTCGCCGCCGTCCTGTTCCTCTACGTTCCCGTGCCGCATTACCGGAAAAGCGGCTTCCCCGAGTGGACCCGCGTGGAGAACCCCCGCAGGACGCTCGGAACGGGGCTGCTGCTGATCGTGGCGGGCGCCGCGGCCTGGTCCCTTTACGCCATGCTGCCGCTTCCCCCGGAGCTGTCCCCGCCCCGGGGGGCGCTCCCGATCTCCCCGGCGCTGGCGGCGCACATCCTGCTGCTGACAGCGCTGCCCGAGGAGGTCTTCTTCCGCGGATACCTGTACGACCTCTTCGAGGAAGCGGGCATGGAGCCGGTGATCCCGACCGCCCTTCTTTTCGCCGCGGGACACCTGGTGATCCACCCCTCCCCCTACCGCCTGCTGACCTTCTTGCCCGGGCTGCTGCTCGGGTGGGGACGGAGGAGCTGCGGGAACATCTACGTACCGGTGGCGGTGCACTTCCTCTATAACCTCTTCCCGTTCCTGCTCGGAGGGCCGGCATGAGCGGCGGGCTCGCGGTATCCGGCCATCTCTTCTTTTTTTACGCCTACGAAGCGGGGTTCGAGATCTCGCTCGACGCCGCGCGCTCCCTTTGCGAAGCGTCCGACGCGCCCGGAATCTCGGGGATGCGCCCCTCCCCGCCGCACCTGCAGTACCGTCCCAGGCCGCTCGTAGTTCCCGCCGGCGAGGTGGAGGCGGAGACCGGCGCGGGAGGGCGGCGGCTGCGCCTCGACGCCTCCGTCAAGATCTTCGACTTCGGGGCGCTGTCGGTGACGCTCTCGCTTCCCGTGAGGGACCTACCCTGGGAGGAATACTGCGCGGCGGCGCTCGCCCTCTCCGAAGGTCCCGGGCTGGAACGGGCCGCGAGGGAGGCGGCCGGGCGGGTGTTCGAGCGGATCCGCCCCGCGATCTCCCGCCCGATGCTGGCGGACCTCGTCGAGGAGTACTCCCTCTGGCACGTCTCCGCCTTCTCTCCCGCGATGACCGGCACGGAGGCGCTTTCCGGCCTGGCCCAGGACATCGCGCGGCTGCTGACGCTCCAGGAGGGGAAGTTCAGCGAGGCGGCGGTCGCGGAGATCCTTCGCTCCCCCATCCGCTACTTCGACAACGACCTGTTCGTCGCGGACTGGAGCGCGTCCTTCGCCTACGACCCGAAGTTCCAGGACACCCTCGAGGTGCTCGAGTTCCTGAACGTGCAGCTGCTGGAGCTGCGCTTCTTCGACCGGGTCCTCCTCGAGGCGATCGACGCGACGGCGGGGGAGCTGCGCCCCCGGCGGCGCCTCTTCCACATCCTCCACGACCCGTACGAGAAGCCGATGCACAAGCTCTCGCAGATCAGCACCGACGTGTCGCTGGTCCGGGAGCGGATCTACAACTCGCTGAAGCTGGCGGGCGACGCGTACATCGCCC
>JBFLWB010000120.1 GCA_040758155.1 Thermodesulfobacteriota bacterium | reverse complement strand
GAAGCCATTACGCCTCGAAGACCGGGGAGACGGAAGAGGTGGCCCGGTCAGTGTTCGAGCATTACCTCCCGAAGGGGCAGTCGGACGACCTCCCGGCGACCGACGTCGGCGCGGCCGTCGCGATCGCGGACAAGATCGACATGGTGTGCGGCTGCTTCGGCGTGGGGCTGATCCCCACCGGGACGGCGGATCCGTACGGGCTGCGGCGTCACACGCTCGGGATCCTTTCCATCCTCGAGGCGAGGAACCTCCGGATCCCGATCGGGGAGCTGGCGGACCGTTCGCTGGCGACCCTCGCCGGAAAGCTCAAGTTCCCGGCGGAGGAGGTGAAGCGGAAGGTGATGGACTTCATCGCCGGGCGCTACCAGAACCTCCAGGTCTCCCGCGGCGCGCCCGCCGACCTGGTCGACGCGGTGATCGCCGCCGGCATGACCGACATGGCCGACCTGCGGGCGAAGCTCGATGCGCTGGTCGCCTTCCGGGCGGAGGCGGCGTTCGGGCCGCTCGCCGAGGTCTTCAAGCGGGCGATCAACATCTCGAAGGCGTACGAAGGGCCCCTGGCGGTGTCGGAAGGGCTCTTCGAAACCGACGAGGAGCGCGCTCTGCACGCGGCGGCCCACGGCGTTTCGGGACGCGTCGAGGCGGCGGCCCGCGACGGAAGGTACGCCGAGGCGTTCCGCGAGATGGCGGCGCTGCAGCCGCTGGTCGCGGCGTTCTTCGACAAGGTGCTCGTGATGGCGAAGGACGGGAAGGTGCGGAACAACCGGCTCGCGCTGTTGAAGGGGCTTTCGGTATCGTTCACGACGGTGGCGGATTTCTCCAGGGTGGCGGGGTAGAAACCATGGCGGGGAAACGGGTCTATTTCTTCGGCAGGAGAACGGCCGAGGGAAGCATCGCGATGAAGGACGTGCTGGGAGGAAAGGGCGCCGCCCTGGCCGACATGACGAACCTGGGGCTGCCGGTCCCGCCCGGGTTCACCGTCTCGACCGGTGTCTGCCCGCTGTTTTTCGCGAACCGCGGGAAGCTCCCCGCGGACGTGATCCGGGAGATCGCCGCGAACCTCGCGAAGCTCGAGAAGGCGGCGGGGAAGAAGTTCGGCGATCCGAAGAATCCGCTCCTCGTCTCCGTGCGCTCCGGGGCCCGGTTCTCCATGCCCGGGATGATGGACTCCGTCCTCAACATCGGCCTGAATGACCGGACGGTCGAGGGGCTCGCGGCGGCATCCGGGAATCCCCGGTTCGCATACGACTGCTACCGGCGGCTTCTGGCGATGTTCTCGTGCATCGTCCTCGGAATCCCGCGGGAGCCCTTCGCGCGGGCGCTGGAGGAGAAGCGGCAGGAGCGCGGGGCGTCCTCCGACGCCGACCTCGAGGCGGCCGACCTGAAGGAGCTCTGCGCGCGATTCAAGGCGCTGACGAAGGAGCTGTCGAAGAGGGACTTCCCGCAGGCGCCTCAGCTCCAGCTTTCGCTGGCGTGCGAAGCGGTGTTCCGCTCGTGGGAAAACGACCGGGCGAAGTATTACCGGAAGACGCAGGGGATTCCGGACGGCAACGGAACCGCCGTCAACGTGCAGGCGATGGTCTTCGGCAACGCGGGGAACGACTCGGCCACCGGCGTCTGGTTCACCCGGAACCCCTCCACGGGGGCCAAGGAGTACTACGGGGAGTACCTCGTGAACTCCCAGGGCGAGGAGCTGGTGGGGGGGCTGCGGACGCCGCGGCACGTCCGGGAGATGCGGAAGGACTTCCCGGACGCCTACGACCAGCTCGTCCGGATCTCGGGCCGGCTGGAGAAGCAGTACGGGGACGTTCAGGACTTCGAGTTCACCATCGAGCGGAACAAGCTGTACATGCTCCAGACGCGGCCGGGGAAGCGGACCGCCGCCGCCGCGGTCCGCGTCGCGGTGGACATGGTGCGGGAGAAGCTCGTCACGAAGGAGGAGGCGCTGCTGCGGCTGGACCCGCGCCGGATCGAGCAGCTTCTCCATCCCGTGGTCGATCCCGACGCGATCGTCGAGGTGATCGCCCGGGGGCTCCCGGCGTCGCCCGGAGCGGCGACCGGCGGCGTGGTGTTCACGGCCGAAAAGGCGGTGGAGCGCGCGATGGCGGGCAGGGACGTCATCCTGGTCCGCAGGGAGACGAGCCCGGACGACATCCAGGGGATGGACGCCGCGTGCGGGATCCTGACGGCGAAGGGCGGAATGACCTCTCACGCGGCGGTGGTCGCCCGCCAGATGGGGAAGACGTGCGTCACCGGCTGCGAGGCGATCGACATCGACGAGGCGACGAACCGGTTCATGGCGGGCGGGCGGATGCTGCGCGAGGGGGACCAGATCACGCTGAACGGCGCCACCGGCGAGGTGATCCTGGGAAAGGTGCCGCTGACCGTTCCGCGGATGACCGGATCGTTCGGGATCTTCCTGTCGTGGGCGGACGCCGTCCGCCGCCTGAGGGTCCGCGCGAACGCGGACACCCCGCGCGACGCGCGCGTGGCGCGCGACTTCGGGGCCGAGGGGATCGGCCTCTGCCGCACCCAGCACATGTTCTTCGCCGAGGACCGCATCCCCATCATGCAGGAGATGATCCTCGCCCGGACGAAGGAGGACCGGGACGCGGCGCTGGCCCGGCTCCTTCCCATGCAGCGCGAGGACTTCAAGGGGCTGTACCGGGAGATGAAGGGGTATCCGGTGACGATCCGGCTGCTGGACCCCCCGCTGAACGAGTTCCTCCCGAAGCGGGAAGAGCTGCTGGTCGAGGTGAACAAGCTCGAGTTCGTGCGGGCGGACCGCACCCTGATCGAAGAGAAGAAGCGGGTGCTGGAGCGGGTCGAGGAGCTCCACGAAGTCAACCCGATGCTGGGGATGCGCGGCTGCCGGCTGGGCATCTGCCACCCCGAGATCACCCGGATGCAGGTGCAGGCCATCTTCGAGGCCGCGTGCGAAGTGGCCCGCGAAGGGGTCCGGGTGAAGCCGGAGATCATGATCCCGCTGGTCAGCATGGTCAGCGAGATGCGGGCGCAGAAGGAGATCGTCGTCCAGGCGGCCGAGGAGACGATGAAGCGGTACCGGAGGAAGATCCCGTACTCGGTGGGGGCGATGATCGAGGTGCCCCGCGCCGCGGTGACGGCGGACGCGATCGCGCGGGAGGCGGAGTTCTTCTCCCTCGGGACGAACGACCTCACCCAGACGACGTTCGGGTTCTCGCGGGACGACGCCGGGAAGTTCATCCAGAGATACCTTTCCCGGTCGGAACTGTGCCCCCGCTGCGGGGAGAAGCTGGACCGGGACCTCCGCTGCGCCTCCTGCGGCGTGACGCACCCGCGGAGGTCCGAGGACATCCTCGAGGCCGACGTGTTCGCCACCGTCGACCGGGAGGGGGTGGGGGAGTTCGTCCGGATGGCCGTGGAGAAAGGGCGCTCCGCGCGCCCCGGCCTGAAGGTCGGCGTCTGCGGGGAGCACGCGGGAGACCCGAAGTCGGTGGAGTTCTTCGACCGGGCGGGGCTCGATTACCTGTCCTGCTCGCCCTACAGTGTCCCCGTGGCGCGCCTGGCCGCCGCGCAGGCGGCGCTTCGGAAACGGCAGGAGTCCGGGAAGGGAAGGAAGCGGGACTGACGGGATCAAGGAAGAACTATTCTCGATGGCGGCCCCGTTCCGGGGCCGCCGTTTTTTTCTTTACATTCCCGAGGAAACACCATATATTGCGTCAGACGGCACGCATGTCCACAGGATGTTGAGGTATACCTAAAAAAGGCCACCTGGGACTACGGGGACCGATGAAGCTGAAAAAACTGGAATTGATCGGGTTCAAGTCGTTCTATGACAAGACGACGTTCGATTTTTCCGACGGCATAACCGCCATCGTCGGCCCGAACGGATGCGGGAAATCCAACATCGTCGACGCCATCCGATGGGTCCTCGGGGAGCACGCGCCCTCCCACCTTCGAAGCAAGGCGCTCGAAGACGTCATCTTCGCCGGCTCCGACGCCGCCGGCCCCCTGGGCATGGCGGAAGTCACGCTCACCTTCGTCAACGACGACGGGATCGCCCCGCCCGGATACGAGTCGTTCTCCGAGATCTCCGTGACCCGGCGCACCTACCGGGACGGCGAGAGCGAGTTCTCCATCAACAAGACGCCGTGCCGGCTCAAGGACATCGCCGAGCTGTTTCTCGACACGGGGGCCGGCGCGCGCGGCTACGCCATCATCCGGCAGGGGAAGGTAGGCGAGATCGTCAACGCCCGTCCCGAAGAAAAGCGGCTCATCATCGAGGAGGCCGCCGGGGTCGCCAAGTTCCGGGTCCGCCGCAAGGAGGCGGAGCGGAAGATGGAGAACACCCGCCAGAACCTCGCCCGCGTCAAGGACATCCTCGACGAGGTGCGCAGGCAGATCGGCTCGCTCGAGCGGCAGGTGCGGAAAGCCGAGCGGTACAAGGCGCTTCGCGCCGAGCTCCGGGAGCTCGACTTCCGGGTGGCGGCCGGAAAGCACCGGAAGATGTCGTCGGAGTTCGAGGCCGCGAGGAAGGAGCTCGCCGCGCTCGAGGACGCGCTGGTCGCATGCCGTGCTTCCGTGTCGACGCTCGAGTCCTCCCGGGAGGAGGCCCGCATGCGGCAGGCGGAGCGGGAGCGCCTCCTGGCCGACCTGCGGGAGGAGCACGCGCGGCGGAAGGAGGACGCCGCCCGCAGGGAAGCGGGATGGAACGGGCTGCTCGCGCAGGCGGAGCATTTCCGGAAGGCGGCGGAGGAGGCCGGCCGGGAGATCGGGACGCTCGAGGCCGAGATCGCGGAGCTTGGAGAGCGGCTCCGTTGCGCCGGGGAGGAGACGGCGTCCCGGCGGGAGGAGCTTTCGCGCGCCCGGATCCACTGGGAGGAGCGCCGGTCCTCCCTGGCGGATGCGCGCGAGGAGCACCAGCGCGCCCAGGAGCATGCCGATCGCGCCGCGTCCGACCTGATGGTGCGGGTGACCCAGCACTCCGGCGCGCAGTCCGGCGCGGAGGCCCTTTCCCGCCGGATCGAGGAAGGGGAGCGCAACCTGGCCCGCCTTGCGGAGCGCATCGCGGAGGGTGAAGCGGCGGTCGGGAAGGCGGCATCGGAGTACGAGGCCGCTTCCGTCGCGGAGCGGCTGGCGGAGGAAACGCTCGCCGCGGCGGAAGGCGCCTGGTCGGAGACGGGCGCCCTGCTGGCGGAAACCGTCTCACGCCTCGACGCGGCCGTGGAGGATTCGCGCCGGGCGGAAGGGGAGCTCCAGTCGGTGGAGTCCCGCTTCTCCACCCTGTCGCGGGTGCACGAGCAGAGAGACTGGACCTCGTCGGGCGTGCGCGCCGTCCTGCACCATTTCCGCCATAACGGCGGCTCGCGGGAGGGGGGCGCGGAGGGGATCCTCGGCGTCATGGGGGACCTCATCGAAACCGAGGCCGCCTACGAGAAGGCGGTCGAGGCGGTCCTCGGGGAACGGATGCAGTCCGTCGTCGTCCGCGACCAGGCGGACGGGCTGTCCGCCATCCATTATCTGAAGGAGACGCGGGAAGGGCGAAGCGCGTTCGTCCCGATGGGGCTGCGGATCCGCGAGGAGGCCGTCGCGCACCTCGGGGAGGAGGGCGTCGTCGGGCCGCTGACGAGCGTCGTCCAGGCGCCGCCGGAATGCGGCGAGCTGGTCCGGGGGCTGCTCGGCGGGACGCTGCTCGTTCGGAACCTGGAGACGGCGCTGCGCCTCTGGAACCGCAACGGGGTGTGGAACTCCTACGTGACGCTCGACGGCGAGGTGGTGACCGCCGACGGCATCCTGATCGGAGGGGAGCAGGGGGGAACGTCCGCGGTCGACGGGGAGGAAGCGCCGGCCGAGGCGGGGGTCCTCGCCCGCCGCCGGGAGATCCGCGAGCTGTCGCGGGAGATCGAAGGGCTGCGGCGGGAGCGGAGCCGGCGGCTGGAGGAGGAAGAGGCGGTCCGGCGCGCCCGCGCGGAGCTCGAGGAGCGGCTCGCCGGGATGTTCCGCGCACGGGAGGAGGCGGGCGCGGCCCACGCGGCGGCCGTGCGGGCGAAGGCGGTCCTCGGCGAGACGCTCTCGCAGGCGCGCGCGGCGCTCGACGGGCGCGTGCAGGAGGAGGCGTTCCTCCGCGGGGAGCAGGGGAGGATGGCCGAAGAGCTCTCCGAGTCGCTCGCGGCGGCGCGGGAGACCGAGCAGGCGCGCGGGGCCGAGGAGGAGCGCACCCGGGCTCTGTCCGCGGAGCTCGACGCGAGCCG
>JBFLWB010000119.1 GCA_040758155.1 Thermodesulfobacteriota bacterium | reverse complement strand
ACTCGGCAACGGGCTTACGGTGGTGATCCGGCCCAATCCCGCGTCGCCGGTGGTCGCGGTGCAGGCGTGGGTCAAGTCGGGGAGCACGACGGAGTCCGACGAGCGCGCGGGGATGTCGCACATCCTCGAGCACATGGCGTTCAAGGGGACGAAGCGCCGCGGAAACGGCGTCATCGCCCGCGAGGTCGAGTCGCTGGGCGGCGAGATCAACGCCTACACGAGCTTCGACCAGACGGTCTACCACATCACGATCTCCGGCCGGTACCTCGAAAACGCCCTCGACATCCTCGCCGACACGCTGGAGAACTCGGTCTTCGACGCCGGGGAGCTCTCCCGCGAGCTCGAGGTGATCGTCGAGGAGGTCCGGATGAACGAGGACACCCCCTCCCGGGTGGTCGACAAGGCGCTGTTCCGCGAGGCGTACCGGAAGCATCCCTACGGGCGCCCGGTCATCGGGTACGTGGACACCATCCGCAAGACCACCCGGGACGACCTCGTTTCCTACTTCAACAAGTGGTACGTGCCCGGGAACATGGTCCTCGTGATCGCGGGCGGCGTCGACCCGAAAGCGTCGCGCCCCCTCATCGAGAAGACGTTCGGCAAGCTGCCGGCGCGTCCCTTCACCGAGGTGAAGCATGCCGTCGAGCCGCCGCAGGACGGGACGCGCGTGGTCCTGAAGGAAAAGGATGCCCGACGGGTGTACCTCGAGACGGGATTCCACGGGCCGTCGATGCGCGATCCCGACGTCTACGCCTGGGACCTTCTCTCGATGATCCTGGGCAACGGCGAGACGTCGCGGCTGTACGCATCGGTCAAGGACCGGAAAGGGCTGGTCGACTCCGTGTACGCGTCGGCGTACACGCCGAAGGACCCGGGACTCCTGTTCGTGGGAGGGGTCCTCTCACCCGAGAAGGCGAAGGAGGCGCTCCGGGAGATCCTCTTCGAGACGTTCCGGGCCGCCAACGCCCCGCCCGACGGGCCGGAGCTCGCGCGCGCCAAGACGGCGACGGAGGCCGACTTCCTCTACTCCCTCGAATCGCAGTCGGCGCTGGCCCGCCACGTGGGATTCTACGAGACGACGCTGGGCGACGCCGCGTTCGAGCGGGAGTATCTGCGCAGGATCCGCGCGGTGACCGCGGAGGACGTCCAGGCGGTGGCGAGGAAATATCTCAAGCCGGAGAACCTGACCGTCTCCGCCGTGCTGCCGACCGGGCAGAAGGTGCTGGGAGGTCCGGACGAGGTGAAGACGATCGTCCGGGAAGCCTGGGCTGCCGCGAACGCCCCGGCGCCCGCCGCGGGGGGTAAGGCCGCCGTGGTGAAGGAGGTTCTGCCCAACGGCATACGCGTCATCGTGCGGGAGGACCGCTCCGTGCCGGTGGTCGCGGTGGAAGCCGGCTTCCTCGCGGGGGTGCGCGCCGAGCCGGCGGACAAGGGAGGCGTCTCCAACCTCACGGCGGGGATGCTGACGAAGGGGACGAAGAGCCGGACGGCCGAGGAGATCTCCGAGGCGGTGGAGAACATGGCGGCGGACCTCAACGGATATTCCTCGCGCAACTCGTTCGGCCTCCAGGGGAAATTCCTCCGGCGCGATTTCCAGCAGGGATTCCGCCTCTTTGCGGAGTCGCTGCGCGAGCCGACCTTCCCCGCGGAGGAGCTGGAGAAGAAGCGGCGGGAGACGCTGGGAGCGCTGAAGCAGCAGAAGGACCAGCTCACGCAGTCCGCGTTCCTCCTGTTCATGGCGACCCACTACGGTCCTCACCCGTACGCGCGCAACCCGCTGGGGACGGAGGAGACCGTCCGGGCGATGACGCCGGGCGACCTGAAGGCCTATTACGAGCGCTGGGCCGATCCGCGCAACATGGTGATCGCCGTGTCCGGCGACGTCGGGACGGAGGAGGCGCTATCGGCCGTGCGGAAGGCGTTCGGGGATTTCCCGCAGCGCCCGGGGTACACGCCGCTGGGGGCGATCCCGGTGCCGCCGGCGGATGCGATGCGGAAAAAGGAGGAGCCGCGCGACAAGCAGCAGGCCCATTTCGTCATCGGCTACCCGGGCGCCCGGTTCGTCGACAAGGACCGGCACGCCCTCGACGTGCTGGGCTCCGCGCTCGCCGGGATGGGGGGGCGGCTGTTCGTCAACCTGCGGGACAGGAAGTCGCTGGCCTACAGCGTCACCTCCTTCTCATCGGAGCAGGTGGACCCGGGATTTTTCGCCATCTACATGGGGACGAGCGCGGACAAGCTCGACGGAGCGATCGCCGACACGCTCAAGGAGATCGGCGAGGTGAAGCGGGGCGGCATCACGCAGGAGGAGTTCGAGCGGGCGAAGAAGTGGATGATCGGCACCTACGAGATCGGGCTCCAGAGCAATGGCTCTTACGCCAACAAAATGGTATATAACGAATTGTTCGGCGTGGGCTACGAGGAGACCTTCTCCACCCCGGAGAAGATCGCCGCGGTGACCTTCGCCGACGTGAACCGGCTGGCGGCATCCGTTCTCGACACGGAGAAGTACACGATCGCGATCCTGCGGGGGAAATGACCCGATGAAGGGGCTGATCGGGAAGCGCCTCCCCTCCCGCCGGGGGCGGGCGGCGCTCGCACTGCTGCTCCTGCTCGCGGCGTTCCCGGCGGCCGCGCACGCCATGGACGCCGTCGATTTCCGCCAGGCGCTGGCGCGCGCCTTCCGGGGGAACCCGGCGCTCGCGGCCGCGGGGCTCGGCTACGCCGCGGGGCGGGAGGACGTCGGCGCTGCCCGGAGCGCCTTCTTCCCCTCCCTGGTCTTCGAGCACCGGTTCGTCCGCACCAGCCTGCCGGCCGAGGCGTTCGCCCTCAAGCTCAACGAGGGACGGCTGGCGCAGGAAGATTTCCAGGACGTCGCCAACTTCAACGATCCCCCGCCGCGGAACGACTTCATTTCGACGCTCACCCTCGAGCAGCCCCTCATCGCGCCCGGCGCGTATGTCGGGTACCGCATGGCCCGAACGGAAGGCGAGGCGAAGCGGCTGGACCTGTCGCGGGCGAAGGAGGAGACGGCGTACCGCGTGCTGGCGGCGTTCCTCGACGTCCTGACGGCGAAGGCGCGCGTCGGCGTCGCGGAACGGGAGCTGTCGGATTCGCTGGAGCATCTGCGGATCGCGGAGGCCGCGGAGCGCGCGGGAACGGGGCCGTCCTCGGACGTTTTGCGGTCGAAGGTCTCCGTCGCCGCGGCGGAGGGCGGGAAGGTGACCGCCGAAAACCGCCTGGAGCTCGCGCGGCGCGCGCTGGCGCTGGCGATGGGGGAGAAGGGGGCGGCGATGGCGGACGCCGCCGGCCCGCCGCCGGAGTTCCCCGAGCCGGGAACCCTCGAGGAGCACCAGGCCGCGGCTTTGATGCGCCCCGACCTGCGGGCCGGCTCGCTGCGGGTGGAGAACGCCGGCGGCAACGAGTCGCTGAAAAAGGCGGAATACCTCCCCACCGTGGGGCTGACCGGCGCGTACCAGGTCGACGCGGAGGGCGGGCCGTTCCATTCCGACAACCGGAGCTGGAAGGTCGGCGTGGGACTGAGATGGAACCTGTTCGACGGACTGCGGCGGGAGTCGGAGGTTTCCAGGGCGGCGATCGAGCGCAGGAAGGCGGAGGAGCTGCACCGGGGGGAGGCGGACCGGGCCTCGTTCGAGGTGGCCGCCGCCTGGCTCGGAATCCGGGAAGCGATGCGGAGGGTGGAGATCGCGCGGGCGGCGGAGGCCTCCGCCGATGAGGGGGTCCGCCGGATCCGGGCCCGGTACGAAAACCAGCTCGGGCGGATGATCGACCTGCTCGATGCCCAGGCGGCGCTGAACCGGGTGCGCGCCGACGCGGTGGGCGCGGAGAACGATCTCCGGCACGCCCGCGCGCGCCTTCTGTACGTTTCGGGGACGCTCCTTCCCTGGGCGGAGGAAGCAGCCGGGAGATGAGGGGGGCTTGAAGGGATGACGGGATACGGGATGCGCGCGGCGGCGGTCCTTTCGGCGGCGTTCCTGCTGGCGGCCTGCGGGGGGAAGGAGGCGCAGAAGGCGCCTCCCGCGCGCCTCGCGGTGCCCGGGGTCGAGGCGATCACGGTGACGGCCGTCCCGAGGGAGACCTTCGTGGAGGCGGTGGGGACGGTGCGGGCGACAAGGATTGCGGCCGTGGCGCCCATGGCGATGGGGCGGCTGACGTCGGTACCCGTTTCGGAAGGGTCGCGGGTCGCCGCCGGGGCGGTCATGGCGACCATCGACGACGGGCCGGCGCGGGCGCAGCTCGCGGCCGCGGAAGGGGCGGTGGCCGAGGCGGAAGGGGCGAGGGAAGAGGCCGATCGGGCGATCGCCCAGGCGGATGCGGCGCGCGAGCTCGCCGAGAGGACGCACGAGCGGTACAGGAAGCTGCTGGAGGAGAAGGTGGTCACGCCGCAGGAGTACGAAGAGGTCGCGCTGAAGCGCACCGTCGCGGCGAAGGACCACGAGCGGGCGCTGCGGAAGGCGGCGCAGATCGACGGCCGGGTCGCCCAGGCGAAGGGGGCGGCCGACGCCGCCCGGGTGCAGCTCGGCTATACGAAGGTGACCGCCCCGTTCTCCGGGGTGGTGCTCGAGAAGCGGGCGGACGCGGGATCGACGGCGGTCCCGGGCGTCCCTCTCTTCCTGCTGGAGGACCCGTCCCGACACCGGATCGAGGCGCCCGTCTCCGAGGAGTACCTTTCCACGCTCAAGCGCGGTTCTTCCGTGCGCGTCACGCTGGACGACGCCGCGGACCGGGAGCTGCGCGTCCCGGTTACGGAGGTCGTCCCCGCGGTCGACCCGGCGACGCGGACATTCGTCGTGAAGGCGGAGCTGCCGGCGGGGAAGGCGCGCACCGGGCAGTCCGGCCGGCTCCGGTTCGGCGCCGGGAAGGGGACCGTCCTGGCGGTGCCGAAGCGCGCGGTCGTCCGCTCGGCCGGCTCGGAAGGGGCGTTCGTCATCGGGAACGATAACGTGGTCCGCCTGGCGGTCATCGCCACGGGCGCCGAGTTCGGCGACCGGGTCGAGGTGCTCTCGGGGCTCGCGGAGGGAGCGCGGGTCGCCGTCTCGCCGCTGGACCGCCTCTTCGACGGCGCGGTCGCCGGGGCGGGGAAATGACAGGTCCCGACAAGGATCGGCGCCGCGGGATCGCGGGGCGGATCGCGGCCGCGTTCATCGCGTCGCGCCTCACCCCGCTGATCGTCCTTGCGTCGGTCCTCCTCGGCCTGGGCGGCGTGCTCCTGCTCCCCCGCGAGGAGGAGCCGCAGATCATCGTCCCGATGATCGACGTCTTCGTCCAGGTGCCCGGCCACTCGGCGAAGGAGGTGGAGGAGCGGGCCACCCGCCCGATGGAGCGTCTCCTCTGGGAGATCCCCGGCGTCGAGTACATCTACACCACCTCGTCGCCCGGGGCGGCGATGGCGGTCGTCCGGTTCAAGGTGGGCGAGGACGAGGAGAACAGCATCGTCCGGCTGAACCAGAAGATGTTCGCCAACTTCGACCTCGTGCCCCCCGGCGTATCGCACCCGCTGATCAAGCCGCGCTCCATCGACGACGTCCCCATCCTGGCGCTCACGCTGTCCTCGGACCGGCACGACCCGTTCACGCTGCGCCGGATCGCCGTCCGGCTGCAGGAGCAGATCAAGACGGTGCCGGACGTCTCCGAGGTGAAGATCATCGGCGGTCAGCGGCGCCAGCTCCGGGTGCTCATCGACCCGGCGCGGATGGCCTCCCGGGGGATCTCCCCCGCTGCGGTCGCCCGGATGCTGGGAGAAGCCAACCGCGAGCTGACGGCGGGCTCCGTCGCCGCCGGCAACCGGGAACACCTGGTGGCCACGGGCGGGTTCCTGCGCAGCGCCGAGGACGTCGGGGCCGTGGTGGCGGGCGTTTCGGGAGGACGCCCCGTGTACTTGCGGGACGTTGCGACGATCCAGGACGGCCCGGAGGAGCCGGCCGATCACGTCTTCTTCGGCAGGGGCGGGACGGCCGGAGGCGCGAGCGTGGCGCCGGCCGTGACCATATCGGTCGCCAAGCGGAAGGGGACCAACGCGATCCGTATCGCGGACGGGGTGCTCGAGAAGGTCGAGGGGGTCAAAGGGACGCTGCTCCCCGGCGATGTCCTCCTCACCGTCACGCGGAACTACGGGGAGACGGCGGCGGAGAAGTCGAACGAACTGCTCCTCCACATGCTGATCGCGGTCGTTTCCGTGTCGATCCTCATCTGGATCACGCTGGGCTTGCGGGAGGCGGGGATCGTGGCCACGGCCATCCCGGTCACCCTCGCCCTCACCCTGGCCGTCTTCTACCTCACGGGATACACCCTGAACCGGGTGACGCTGTTCGCCCTGATCTTCTCCATCGGCATCCTCGTGGACGACGCGATCGTGGTGGTGGAGAACATCGTGCGCCACTACCGGATGCCGGAGAACCGCGGCCGCCCCGTGCTCGACGTCGCGGTCGAGGCGGTGGACGAGGTGGGCAACCCGACGATCCTGGCCACGTTCGCCGTGATCGGCGCCATTCTCCCGATGGCTTTCGTCCGGGGGCTGATGGGCCCCTACATGCGGCCCATCCCCGTGGGGGCCACGGCGGCGATGCTCTTCTCCCTCCTGGTGGCCTTCATCGTCACCCCGTGGGCGGGCGTCCGGCTGCTGCGCAGGGACGAAAGCGACGACAGCCACGCGGAGGAAGGCTACTGGACCCGGCTCTACCGTAGATTGATGGACCGCCTCCTGCATCGTCCCGTGTGGCGCTACGGATTCCTGCTCCTCGTCGCCGCGCTGCTGCTGGGATCCGTCTCGCTGGTCGCCCTCGGGTGGGTCAAGGTGAAGATGCTGCCGTTCGACAACAAGAGCGAATTCCAGGTCGTGGTCGACCTGCCGGAAGGATCGACGCTCGAGCAGACGGTGGCTGCCGCGCGGGACATCGGCGCGGTGGTCGCCGCCGTCCCCGAGGTGAAGGACTACCAGATCTACGCGGGAACCGCCTCGCCCTACAACTTCAACGGCCTGGTCCGGCACTACTTCCTGCGCCGGGGGCCGCACGAGGCGGACCTCCAGGTGAACCTGGTCCCGAAGGGGGAGCGCGGGAGCCAGAGCCACGAGATCGCCGTGCGGGTGCGTCCCGCCCTCCAGGCGGCCGCGGCCCGCCACGGCGCCAACGCGAAGATCGCCGAGGTCCCCCCGGGACCGCCGGTCCTGCAGACGCTGGTGGCCGAGGTGTACGGTCCGGATTACGCCGGCCAGATCGACGTCGCGCGCAGGATCAAGGGGATCTTCGAGCGCACGGAAGGCGTGGTGGACACGGACTGGTACGTCGAGGACGACCAGCCGCGCTACCGCTTCGAGGTCGACCAGGCGAAGGCCGCCCTGCACGGCGTCTCCACGGAGCAGGTTGCGGAGACGCTGCGCCTGGCGGTTTCGGGAACGACCGCGGGGCTCCTCCACCGGCCGGAGGAGAAGGAGGACGTGCCGATCGTGCTGCGGCTCCCGCGGGCGGACCGTTCGCGCCTCGAGGGGCTCAAGAGCGTCCGGCTTACGGGGCGCGGGGGGAACGCCGTCCCACTCGGCGAGCTGGTGCGGGTCCGGGAGGAGATCGCCGAGAAGAGCATCTACCACAAGAACCTGATGCCGGTCGTCTACGTCACGGCCGACGTGGCGGGGAAAGTGGAGAGCCCGGTGTACGCCATCCTGGAGTTGAACCGCGCGCTCGACAACCTGGCGATCCCCGCGGGGTACCGGCTGGAGCGGCACGTGGCGGGGCTGCCCGAAAGCGACCGGAAGTTCTCCATGAAGTGGGACGGCGAGTGGCACATCACCTACGAGGTCTTCCGCGACCTGGGGCTGGCGTTCGCCGCGGTGCTGGTGCTGATCTACATCCTAGTCGTGGGGTGGTTCCAGTCGTTCCGGACGCCGCTCGCCATCATGGCCGCGATCCCGTTCTCCCTCGTCGGGATCCTGCCGGCGCACGGCCTCATGGGCGCGTTCTTCACGGCAACGTCGATGATCGGCTTCATCGCGGGGGCGGGGATCGTCGTGCGCAACTCCATCATCCTCGTGGATTTCGTGGAGCTGCGCCTCTCGCAGGGGATGCCGCTGGACCGGGCGGTGATCGACGCGGGCGCGGTGCGCTTCCGCCCCATGCTGCTGACCGCGGCGGCGGTGATCGTCGGCGCTTCGGTGATCCTCTTCGATCCCATCTTCCAGGGACTGGCGATCTCCCTGATGGCGGGCGAGGTGGCCTCGCTGCTGCTGTCGCGGATGAGCGTGCCGATCCTCTATTACATGAGCGCCTCGAAGAGCGGTAGAATCGGGTCGTGACGTCGGGCCCACACCCCAATCCACGCGGGCGACGCGGAAGGAGGTCGGCATGCTGAAGGAGTTCAAGGAATTCGCGATGAAGGGGAACATGGTCGACATGGCGGTCGGCATCGTCATCGGCGCGGCCTTCGGCAAGATCGTCAGCTCTCTCGTCAGCGATGTCCTGATGCCCCCCATCGGGAAGATGCTGGGGAACGTCGATTTCTCCAGCCTGTTCCTGAACCTTTCCGACGGGAACTACCCCTCCCTCGCGGCGGCGAAGGCGGCCGGCGCCGCCACGCTCAATTACGGGCTCTTCCTGAATGCGGTCGTCGATTTCGTGATCGTCGCCTTCGTGCTGTTCCTGGTCGTCAAGGGGATGAACCGGATGAAGAAGGCGGAGGCGCCCGCTCCGCCCGCGACGAAGGAATGCCCGCAGTGTTGCACGACGGTCCCGCTCAAGGCGACGCGCTGCCCGGCCTGCACGTCTGCCCTCTGATCCCGCGCCCTTAACCCGCATTTCTCATCAGCGTCCGTAGCGAGGCGGTGGAGACGGGCGTGGCTACAAGGCGTCGCGACCGAGGGCACCGGAGGCGCACTTGACAGTGCGTCGAGGAGCCCGACCGAGCGCAACGCAGTAGACATGCCCGTATCCGCCGCCGCAGTAGGAGGCTGGTGAGAAATGCG
>JBFLWB010000118.1 GCA_040758155.1 Thermodesulfobacteriota bacterium | reverse complement strand
GCCTGACCAGCCCCGGCTCGCGGATCAGCGGGCGGCTCAGGGCGATGAAATCGGCCACCCCATCCCGCACCAGTTCTTCGGCGACTTCGAACGACCGGATGCCCCCCACCAGCATCAGCGGGATCCGCACCCTTTCCCTGAATCCTCTCGCTGCCTCCCGGTAGTAGACTTCCTCCTCCCTGGTCTTCAGGATGCCCGGCCGCGGCGCGATGAACTTCTCCGGGGACACGATCGTTCCGCCGGAAAGCTCGATCGCATCGGCGGATGCCGCCTCCAGCATTGCCGCGACCTGGAGGCATTCCTCCCGCGTCATACCGCCTTCCAGGAAATCCTCGGAGTTTAGCTTGACGAGAATCGGGTAGTCCGACCCGACCGCCTTCCGGACGCTTCCGACCACCGCCAGCAGGAGCCGGGCGCGATTGGCGAGGGAGCCGCCGTACTCATCCGTGCGCCGGTTCAGGGCGGGAGAGAGGAACTGGCTGATCAGGAAGCCGTGGGCCGCATGGATCTGGACGGCGTCGAAGCCGGCCTTCCCGGCTCTTCCCGCCGCGTCGGCAAAAGCGCAGACGATCCGCGCGAGATCTTCGGTGGTGGCGGCGCGGTTCCTTTCGCCCTCGGAGGGGCCGACGGCGGGGAAACCGGTCATGTCGGGGTTCGCGAAAGCGCCGCCGTGAACGATCTGGAGGGCGATCCTGCCGCCCGCGTCGCGAACCGACCGGGCCATCCCGGCGAGCCCGGGAAGCAGGCGGTCGCCTTGGGCGCCCAACTGGCGGGGACTGGTTTGCCCCTCCGGGGCGACGAAGGCGTAACTGGTGACGATCAGCCCGATCCCGCCCTTTACCAGATCGACCATCTTCTCCGTGAGGAGCGGGGTGACGGCGCCGTCCTTGGACGCCAGCCCTTCCCACGTCGCGGAGCGCACGAAGCGGTTGGCCAGGGTCATTCCATTGATGGATACGGTGTCGAACAGGGAAGGCATGGCGATCCTCCGGGGAAGCATCAACTCCATTCTCCGTCAGAATTTCGGTTTTCCCTCCTCGGTTTTTTCGTACTGCTCGAACAGCCTGTCCAGTTCCTGCCTGTCGAAGAGCCGTTCCAAATGCCCGAAGGTCTTCCCTTCCTCGTGCTCGATATGATGCCGGTTCAGCTCATCCAGGGCCTTGGCCTTGGCCTGGAAGATGCCGCTTCCCGCCTCGATGACCATGAGTTCCCGGAGCGCGATCATCGCTTCGCGATGTTCCCGCAGATTCTCCAGGCAGTCCTTTTTCGCTTCCTCGTCGTCGACCTGCTGGAGTCGCTTGAAGATGGATGCTTCCTCGCCCATCAAATGGGGATAAAGGGAATCGTGGAACTTCCTGCGCAGCCGTTCGCGGTCTTTCGGCGCCGTGGCCTCCGCCATCCGCTTCCCGAGCTGTTTTTGTTCGTCATGATCTTTCCTGAGGTGCTTTAAAAATTCATGTTTCATCCGGATTCTCCCTCCGGCCTTCAGCCTTCGCGCTTCAGCTTCTCGCGCCGCGCCAGCTCGGCGGGCGTCGGCTCCCGGGCGCCCCCGATGGTCGCCGTCCTCACCTCGCCGTCGCGCACGTACGTCGCGGCGATGAGACCGTTCGGCGAGACGGCGCTGTGCGTCAGCTTGAACGCGCGCGGCTCGCTGGTCTCGTCGAACAGGCGCTTGCCCTTGCCCAGCAGCACGGGGAACGTGAACGCGCGGATCTCGTCGACAAGGCCGGCGGCAAGCAGGGAATGCACAAGCTCGGTGCTGCCCTGCGTGACGAGGGCCGGGCCGTCTTCCCGTTTCAACCTGGCGATATCCTTCGCCGCGTCACGCAGCGCGACGGATCCTTTCCACGTCAGCTCCACGCCTTTGCGCGTCGCCACGTACTTTGTGATCCGGTTGAAGGTCGTGGCGATGTCGTCGTAGGACCCGCCTTCCGCGTAGGGCCAGTACGCGGCGAATATCTCGTAGGTGCGCCGGCCGAGCAGCAGGTCGAACGGCTCTCCGAACAGCCTGCCGATCTCCTCGCCGAACACGGGGTCGATGTCCGCGAACGGGGCCACCCAGCCGCCGAACCTGAACCCGCCGGCGGGGTCTTCCTCCGGCCCGCCGGGCGCCTGCATGACCCCGTCCATCGAAATCATTGCGCCGACGATCACTTTTCTCACGGGAGTCCTCCTTGGCTCGACACTGGCTAACCTCCGCAGAGGACTCCCGGGGCTAATCGCCGCTCAGATCCCGCAGGTCCCCTGGGGGACTATGGTGAAGGCAGCAGGATTGGGAACGAGCGCTGCGGCAGCGTCGTTTCCGATCTCAAAGAACGTGAATGTGCCGGTGCCGTTGTTCTGCACCTGGAAGGTGGAGTTGTTGGCAACGTTCGAGTTGTTCGCAAGCTCAAGGCAGACGGTCCCCGCGCCGCCCGCGGCGGTGGAGGCGTCGAAGTCGAAGGCGGCACCGCTTTGGGATACGTCGTTGCCCGAGACCGAGGCCGAGATGCCCGCCGCGCCGAGGACGTCTATGTCGATGCCGCCGTTGGTCGAGGCGGCGATCGCGTTGTTGTCGATAACCAGCGACACGGCGGTGCCCGTGCCGTCGAGGTTGATCCGGATGCCGTCCCTCTCCGAGCCGTTTATGGTGTTGCCGCTCATCGTCACCGAGGCGTTGATGATGGCGGGCGCAACGACATTGCCGGCCACGTCTTCGTTGTTGGCGAATTTAATGCCGGACCGGAGCGAGCCGGTGATGGTGTTGTTCATCACGGAGTTCGTCCCGGTGACCGCCAGGAGCCGCACACCCTCCCGGCCGTTCTGGGCGTCGAAGGTGAGGGTATTGTTGTGGATGCTGTGGCCCGTGCCCGCCGGGGCGAGGACGCCGTCGGAGAAGGCGGCATTTATGGCGAAGCCGGCCACTTCGTTGCCGGTGGAGAGCATGACGACCGGGATGTTCAATCCCGCCCCGATGGCCGCGTTCGAGATGAGCGGCGCGGTCCCCGCGGGGACGACTACGCCGACGCCGAAGGTAAGGCCGACGCCCTCGCCGATGAGCTTCTGGCCGGTTTTGAGGGTTATGCCGTTGTCCTGCCCGACGTCGGTGCCGGCGCCTGCAAAGACGAAGATGGTGTCGCCCGCCGCCGAAGCGGTCTCGGCCGCGGCGAGGGTCCCGAAGGGATTGGCCTGGGTGCCGTCGCCGCCCGGATTGGCGTTGTTCACGAACACGACACGCCCGGCAAGGGTGATGGTCACGGTGACCGGAGCGAACCCGGCGACCGTGTAAGTGAAGGTGTCCGACACGCCGGTCTGTCCGGCGGGCGGGGTGTAGGTGAAGCCCCCGTCAGCGGCGATGGTGACGCTGCCCCCCAGCGAGGTGGCCCTCGTGCCGGGGTCGGCCACGGTCGAGCCCGCCGGGTCGTTTACGAGCACGCCCGGGGCAGGGACCGAGACAGTGACGTTGCCCGCCCCCTGGAAGGTGTCGGCTACGGGCGTCACGCCGGGGACGCCAGGGGCGCCAGGCGCGCCAGGGGCGCCGGGCGTAAGCGCTGCCCCTCCTCCGCCGCCGCAGGCGGCGAGGGCAAAGACGGCAAGAAACGCAACTATCGATACGGGATGCCTTATCATCTGAAACATGTCTCGATCCCCCTTTCTCATTCGAATCGCTCTCGTTGACAGACACGCCGAGGTAATTCGCAATCGCCTTCCAGCTTTTGTTGATCTCCTGCGTTGACTTGCGCATGAAGAAGACGCTTTTCATCAAGTGATCGATTCGAATTCTCCGATATTTATTTGCCGGCCCTGATTTCCAGGCGCCCTCCCGCGCGATAATGGAGGTATCTCCATCCGGAGGTGACGCATGTGCGGGCGGTTCGTCCTATTTACGGACGGTCAGGTTCTCACGGAGCAGTTCGACGCTCCGCTTCCGACGGACTTGATTCCCCGGTTCAACATCGCTCCTACGCAAAATATTCCCGTTGTCCGGACTTCCGACGACGGCGAGCGCGAAATCGCATTCTTGAGGTGGGGCCTGATCCCGTCGTGGGCGAAAGACCCGGCAGTCGGGAACCGGTTGATCAACGCCCGTTCCGAAACGGCATGGGATAAACCGTCCTTCCGTGCCGTCTTCAAGCGGCATCGCTGCCTGATCCCGGCCAACGGTTTTTATGAGTGGCAGAAGAAGGAACGCACCAAGCAACCCTTCTTCATCAAGATGCGGGATGAGCGGCTGTTCGCCTTCGCGGGGATGTGGGACCGATGGAGGAGCGCGGCGGGGGATGCCGTCGAAACCTGCGCGATATTAACGACAGCGGCAAACGGCGTCCTCGCCCCGATCCATGACAGGATGCCGGTGATTCTCCCGGCGTCGGTCTATGAACATTGGCTGAATCCGGAAATTACGGATCCGGGGGTGCTTGTGCCGTTGCTGTCCCCGTTCCCGGACGACGAGATGGTCGCCTATCCGGTCAGCTCGAGAGTCAATTCCCCATCGCATGACGATAAGGACTGTACTGCGCCGCTGCAATGATCCGGATGTCCCTACAACCTCATCCTGTGATCGAACCTGCCGCTCATAGCCAGCCCATCGGGACTATTCGGACTTACGCAACATAGTCTCCGCTGAACCAAATTTCTTCCTCTTAAGAAATTTCCCGCTTCCGCCGATATGTAGAGAACGAGTTACTCCCGGGAGGGATGAACGATTCCTTTTATGATCAGCAATTTGCAGCTTGATCTTTCCACAAGGAACGTTGGCCTTCCTGTTGCGCCATCCGGCCTCAAAGGGAACGGCGACGACATGAAATACAAGACGAGGCGTAAAAACAAAAAGGAGGTACGAATTGGAAATGAAGATGAACGGAAACGGAAGCCGTCCTTGGGAGCATCTCCATGAAATCCACATGGAATCTACCGGCATCGACAGATTCCTGGAGGAAATGGAAGAGATGGACAAGGGGTTCGCAGCGCGGGAGGAAACCGTGGAGGACCCGTATGCCCCGATCCTGAAGATGACGAACGATTTGGCCCACCTGGTCCAGGGCGGCCGCTACGTCTCGCAGGAGCAGTTGACGGAAGTGGGCCATACGATCAAAAGCTCCAACGGATATTTCTGAGGAGAAACCCGCCGGAACCAAGGCCGGTACCGGCCGGCTGCGCCGGCGCCGGCCTTTCGCTGACGGGATTTGAACTTGCTATCCCCTCGTAACGATGATCATGGACGCATTTTCTGCGCCTTGACTTTCCAGATCACGATCTGGTCGCGTGCCGCCTGCGCGTCGGGCGCCTCCGGCACCAGTTCGACATATGCCTGAATGTGCCGAATCGCTTCGGTGTAGTAGCCGAGCTCGCCCATCAAGAGCGCAGCATTGAAATGGCCTTCAGGCCACAATGGATCCGATTCGAGACCGTCGATGTACTCCGCCACGGCGGTGTCGAAATCTTTTTCACGTAAAGCGTTTTCCGCCACCAACCTGTGCTGTCGGACTTCCTCCGAAACCGGCGGTTTGGAGGGCAATGCCCGCCAGTCTGCCGCTTTCCTGGCGAAGTCACGCCAAATGCCGTCCTGACCGCTGTCCCCCTCCCCCCGCGCCGCCGACCGCAGTCGATTCATGGCATCGGCGAATGCGCGGGTCTCCGCGGAAGTCCGCCAGAAGAATAGGCCCCAAATCCTTGCATTCTTATCCCCGCTGCAACTCACGCTGAACAGGGTCTGGGTGT